>JAFYPS010000239.1 GCA_017547395.1 Clostridia bacterium | reverse complement strand
GGAAAGGTTCTTCGTAGGCACAGCGTTCCGTTTACATACTTAACCAATTCATGGATAGGCAGCGACGAGTTCAAGGACGGAATGAGAAAATTCATCCGAGTTGTCCGCGTTGTAAAGGCGCTAAGAAACCTTAATATTCTGCAGATTTCCACACGCCCTGAGCCATTTTGCAGTGTCATCTGCAATGAAAACGAGTTGCTTGAAAAATTCAACGTGCATTTGTATCCAGTTACGTTAAATGACCTGATACTGAAAATGAATGAGGTTGAAAATACAAAGCCTCAGGATTTCAAGGATACAACAGACCGTATAAGAAGTTTCGACAAGGCGGGCAATGAAGAAAAAATCAACAAGGTTGCGGCATTGAAGGTCGCTATGAAGGAGCTTGCAAAGCAGTATAACTGTCGCGCAGTTGCAATTCAATGCTGGACATCTCTTCAGGATATGGCAGATATTATGCCCTGTCACGCAAATGCTTTGCTTACCGATGAAGGCATTCCCACCGTCTGTGAAACGGACATTCACGGAGCAATTACCGCAATTATGATGCAGGCGATTGTTGCGGATGAGAGCGTGCCGTTTTTCGCTGACGTTACCGTTCGCCACCCCGAAAACGACAATGCCGAGCTTTTGTGGCACTGCGGAAACTTCCCGTTCTCTCTTGCAAAAGACAAGGCATCTGCAAAAATCGGAGTCAGCAGATACCATAATGATACATACGGAATCGGCAACGTTCAGCTTAAAGACGGCGAGCTGACTATTGCAAGATTTGACGGTGACCACGGAGAATACAAATTGCTTATCGGTGAGGCCAAGACTACCGACGGTCCTATGAACGTTGGCAGTTACGTGTGGATTGAAGTAGACGATTGGGCAAAATGGGAGCATAAGATTGTTGAGGGTCCGTATATTCACCACGTCTCCGGCATTTACGGAAATTACGGTGAAATCCTCTTTGAGGCGTGCAAATACATCCCGTTTTTAACTCCCGATCCTCTTATGACAACAGAGGAAATAGAGAAGCGCTGGAGATAATCCGTAAATTTCAGTTAACAAATAAAAAACACCGCCGCGGCGGTGTTTTTGTTTGCAAACGGCAGTGCTTCTCACTTGACAAAGCTGCAGTAAAAAGGTAAAATATATGTAACATTTTCTTTTGGAGACTGATATGAAAAAAATTATGTTGGTGTTCGGTACACGCCCCGAAGCCATTAAAATGTGTCCCCTTGTCAACGAGCTTAAAAGCCGTAAAACGCTTGAAACCGTTGTTTGCGTTACGGGACAGCACCGCCAGATGCTTGACGCGGTTCTCGGTGCATTTAACGTTGTACCCGACTATGACCTTTCCATAATGAAGGACAAGCAGACTCTTTTTGACATTACTGTAAACATTCTCTCGCGCATCCGCGAGGTGCTTGAAAAGGAAAAGCCGGACGTAGTTCTCGTGCACGGAGACACCTCTACAACCTTTGTAACCGCGCTTGCCTGCTTTTATCTGCAGATTCCCGTCGGCCACGTTGAAGCCGGTCTTCGTACGTATAATATATATTCTCCGTATCCCGAAGAATTCAACCGTCAGGCAGTGGGCATTGTTGCAAAATACAACTTTTCACCTACCGAGCTTTCAAAGGAGAATCTCCTTCGCGAAGGCAAGGATGCGGGCAGCATTTACGTTACCGGCAATACCGCTATCGATGCGCTTAAAACTACCGTCCGCGAGGAATATACACACCCCGAACTCGAGTGGGCAAAGGACTCCCGCCTTATTATGATTACTGCGCACCGCCGCGAAAATCTCGGTGAGCCTATGCATCAGATGTTCCGCGCAATAAGACGCATTATTGAGGAGCATCCCGACGTAAAGGCTATCTATCCCATTCATATGAACCCCGTTGTCCGTGCCGCTGCTAACGAGGAGCTTGGCGACTGCGACAGAATTCATATCATCGAGCCGCTTGACGTACTTGATTTCCACAACTTCCTCGCGCGTTCCTTCCTTATAATAACGGATAGCGGCGGAATTCAGGAAGAGGCTCCCTCTCTCGGAAAACCCGTTCTTGTTATGCGTGACACTACCGAGCGTCCCGAAGGTATTGCAGCAGGAACTCTTAAGCTTGTCGGAACAGACGAGGAAACAATTTACGAGAACTTCAAAACACTTCTCGTTGACGAATCAGCATACGAAAAGATGTCGAAGGCTTCTAACCCATACGGTGACGGTCTTGCCTGCAAGAGAATTGCTGATATTCTCGAAAAATAAGCAAAAAGCTGCACTTTGTGCAGCTTTTTTGTATTATGTTGCGCTTTTATAGCAATATTTTCCTATATTTTTTAAAAAGCCTGTGGTAAACTCAAAATATAAAATATTCGGAGGCTGCTATGATAAAACAATATACGGTTTCGAGAGACGACAGCTGCTACGAGGCGTGGCCGGATATAACGGTAAACTCAAGAGGAGAGTATATCTGTGTATTTACCGAGTGCGAGCATCACAAAACGCGCAAAAACGTTCGACTCAGTATAACGAAAAGCCGTGATAAAGGCATTACGTGGGACAAAAAGTCCGCCTTTACAGACGTTTGCGAGGGCGAAAGCACATTCAACAACGCGCGTATAAATATGCTGCCTGACGAAAGTATGGTTATAAACTGCGATAGAACCGTTGACGACGGAAGAGGCGGCAGCGTGCAGTATATATGGCGCTCATATGACGACGGCGACACCTGGAGCGAGCCTGAAATATTAGATATAGACGGGATTGTACCCGACAAATACCGTGTGCTTTCAAACGGCAGACATATTTTTGGCGTTCACCGCAGAGGAGAAAGCGGAAAGCTTGAGCAGTTCGGGTATTACAGTGACGATTGCGGCAAGAACTGGACAGAGGTGAAAATTGCCGCTGATGAGCGCTACAATCTTTGTGAGGTCTGCATAGTCGAAGTTGAAGAAGGATGCCTCGTTGCCTTTATGCGCGAAAACAGCAACAAAGGAATTCCCTGCCTGAAAGCAATTTCAAAAGACTACGGCACAACCTGGGAAGGCGTTTTCGAAACGAACATCGACTCCTGTCACCGCCCCGTCGTTGGCTTTTATGACAACGGTAAACTTCTTATGACCTACCGCTTTATGCACGGCGGAAAAGGCTGGCTCGGCCACTGGACACAAAATCTGTTCGGCGCTTTCTTTACCGTAGAAAGCGCACTTGCTACGGAAAGGAAGAACCATCAGGCAAGAATTTTTCCGATAGCATATGACAGAAGCGACGTTTCCGACACCGGCTATTCCGGTTGGGCATGCACCGACAAAAAGAACTTCTACGTTGTAAATTACCTTGTTGACGATGCGCCAAAGGCGCAGATTCGCGGCTATTCATTCTCGATTGACGACGTTATCGTTCATTGCGACTAAATAAAAAAATCCGCTCTCTCGAGCGGATTTTTTTATTTACTTAGGTTTCGAATATACTTGCTTGCTTTGAGTCAACCTCTGCGTTTTTTGCGCCCCAGGTCACAAGTACCTCAGGCAATTCTTCAAGAGAAGTCGCAATGATGTCAACAGTTTCAATTTCGATTTTCTTTGCGATTGGCAATTCATATTTCATAATCATTTTATTCAACCTCCCCTTTCAATTCTTTCGATCCAAGCCACTTGTTAATATCCGCAACAGCAACGTACAGGCTTGTTTCTCCCATAACTACACCGTCTTCCGTAATGACGTACGGAGTTGCAAGAACTCTGGTTGCAAAATCGCTGAATTCAATGTTAGATACAAGCACGTGGAAGTATCCGTCATCAGCAACAAGTCTGTCAATATCCACGCACTCGCCGTCAGCCTTTTCGTGAAGTCCGGTAGTATCGTAAACGTATATACCGAATCCAAGGATGTAGTCTTTGACAACGTCAATATTCTTTACGTGTGCATTGAACGCGATAACACCGGATCTGTCCTCGGCGTATTTTGTTTCCGCATAGTAACCTGCATCGCCCAAAACCTCAAATTCTACGTTAGGACGCCACTTTGCAGTGAGTGTGATATCTCCGTATCTGCTTCCGTCAACTACGCTTACCTTGTCGCCTTCCTCGTCATACCAGCCGATGAACGTGTATCCCTCTGCAGTAGGATAAGCAAGAACGTCTTTACCGTAGCTCCAGTAATACGTATCCTCGAACGTCTGGTCTATAGTCCAGTAGGAGTCCATATTATTTACAGCAACGTCCTCGGGAAGATTACCGATTTCGTAAACTATCTCATACATTCTCGGAACAACGGTGGCTACAAGAACCTGAGACTGTCCGTTTACTTCGCCGTAACGTGCAGAGCCGTTATAGTAGATTGCATATGGAAGAGCACTGTTATACACAACCTCTTCTCCGTCAAATACCATACTTTGAACTCTCATGGAGTAGTCATAAGCAGTGCTTCCGTCAGGCTTGTTCTGCCATACAGACTCGCTTCCCTCTCCGATGCCGCCGGAAATTTCCGTGTCATTTCCTACAAAAGCACCGTTTACGTTCATCTGGCTGATTACTGTCCAGTGCTGAGGGTCAATATGCTCTCCTGTGTCGCAAAGTACAAGAACCTCTGCAGAGGTAGGTCTGAAGCCTGCACCAACGCTTGTAGCATCAACCATATACTCAAGGTCGAAGCTGTCGGGCATAAAGTGCAGATAAATATGTACGTTAGCCTCGGTATCGCCTGCGAACTCTGCCATATACATATTCTCTTCGGAATAAGAATCGTAGTCGGAAACGTCCGCATCCGACGTTTCGTTAAGGTAGTGAGTATGATAGTTTGCGGAAACTACCTTTATTCTGAACTCGTGATCATTGTCGGGTATCTGTGTGAAGGAATATTCACCGAGTCCGTAATCACCATGATAGGTAACGGGAACGATCATATGCGACACTGTTTCAGGATAACCGTTCGCATCAAGTCGCTGCAGAAGAACTACTACTTCCTTGATTCTGTCAAGGTCATAGATGGTCATTTTTCCGTCTTCGGTATCATAAGTACCCGCTACGGCAACGTTACCCTTTACGGTAAGAGGATCTCTCCACTTTGCAATCAGGGTTTCGTTTTCAAAAATTATCTCTTCGGAAACTGCCTTTGTATCGGTGATGTTTCCATTCTCGTCAGCGTAATACCAGCCGTCAAATATATATCCGCCTTCTCTTGCGGGAACGTATGCGGAAAGACTTGGAATACCAATCTGATGTTCAACAATCAGATTATCTTCGCTGCCGTTAAGCACACCGCCGTTAGGAACGAAAGTAACGTCGAATACTTCTATTGAAACAACTGCGGTAACTGTACCGTTCTGCGTACCGTTTTCATACCATACGCCGGTAAGCGTATCGTCGTCGGTAGGTCTTGGATCCTTACCACCGTCTACAACGACGTTTGCAAAGTAACGGTTATCTGCAGTAGCGTATGTGGTATGCGCGCCGCCAACGTCCTCAGCAAGAATGAGGCTACCGTCGTGCAGCTCGTAAGAAACAACCTCTATACGGTAAACGTAGGGAGTGTTTGTATCGGTAGTTGCCATCCATACGGGATACGTTCCCGCACCCTTGCCGTTTGCATCAAGTGCTATACGCTCGTAGGTTTCTCTCATCTGAGTTACGGTAAACCAGGAAACGGTATCGTCACCCTCAGGCTTGCCGTAATCCGAATCGTAAGGTGTATTTGCAAAGCAAGTAACCTTTACGTTTACCGCCACAGGCTTAAGATCGTCCGCAACCTTCTTCGCTTCTTCGTCAAGCTCTACAGAAAAAGCAAGGTCATAATTGTACGGGTCAAAAATAAGCACTGCATTAATTTGCAAATCGCCTTTTTCGTCATAATAAGTATTTACCGACTCAACGGTATAACCCGATTTTACGGTTGTAAAGGTATATTCAGCATCCTTTTCAACGTTTGCAAGTACGGGAAGAACGCCTGTATAAATAGTGCGGTCGTGATCTTCGTCGTAAACGTATTCAGCGTTAAACATCGGGTTGGTGAATGCGCTTTCGCCGTCCCAGTCTATCGTATTGCTGACAAGCTCTGTATAGTTATGCTCACCTGCAAAACGGCGGTCAACAGTAAACGTTATATCGTGGCGACCTCTGTCATTATTGTGGTTATCGCCATGTACACAGAGATGCTTGATAGTCATATTTACGTATACGGCATGCGAATCTACGTACTGTGCAGTAAGCGTATAGGGAGCGGCAATTCTCTCTGTAACGGTTTCTCCCGCCTTATACATATTTCCGCTTTGATCTTTCCAGCCGATAAACAGATGTCTGTCCATTTCGGGAACAGCATCCGAAGCAGTTACAGTGCTTTCAACGAGATAATACTCGGTTGTATTGGCAGGGCCGCCAACGCCGCCGTTCAAATCATAAGTAACACTGTTAAAGAAAAGTTCACGCGTTCTGCTTGCATCATTCATTGTAAGTTTCTGATCGCTAAGCTTTGCGGAAGAATTGTTGTCGGAATAAATTGTATATGTACCGTTAGAAAGCTCGGATGTATAAACACCTTCCGCAACTCTTTCAAGCGGGAAATATATATCGGTATCCTCATATCTGAGATAGAGAGTTTCGCAATCGGGAAGAATGGTGGAGATGTCCACACGGTCGCCCGTTGCAACGCCTGTTGCCGTATCGTAGCTACCGTTAAGGATAACCTCTATAGTACCCGTGTGAGCAGGCTTTGTGCGCTCGTATACGTAAGCGTAAACAGGATCGGTTCCCGCAACGTGTCCGACAACCTCAACCTGATACTCGGTATTGGGAGTAAGTCCTTCAAAAACAACGTACTCTTTTCCGTCATCGTGCAGCTTTCTCTTGCCCTCGACACCGCCTATGTAATATCTACAGTTGTCATCGAGGTTGTCAAGCATTATCGCAGTTGCTGTAGAGGTGGTGGTAGGCTTGTTGTAAATGTAGATGGCGATTTCTCTTGTTGCACTCGTATCATTATGGAACTTACAGTTTCCTTTTTCGATACTCACCGATACCCTTGCAGTACCGCTGTCAACACCCGTAACGCTCTTTATGTGATACTCGTTCGCTTCGCCGTCGAAAACGATTTCAACAACGTCTTTTCCTTCGACTATCTTTACGTCTTTTACAGAGCACTCAGCACACGTGATATGAACTATTGAGCTTTCACCGAGAAGTATCTTGACGTTTTTGGTGTCTCCCTCAAAGATACCGAAAGCAATATTGCTTACGTCGGCAGAAAGGTCCATCTCAACTATGCCCTTATACTCATAAACAGGCCGCATCCAGTTGTACCCAGTCACTTCTCTCGTGCCGGTATGGCTGTCCGATGCAAGGAGGTTGTTGTTTGCATCGTATACCTCAACGGTTATCGTGCCGACAAGGGCGGTGTTAGACAGATTGGCACCGTATATAGCTGCCCATGCGTAGCCTACTCCGGTGAACGTATCTTTGTACGAACGTCCCGACATATTTGCCGAAGAGCTGATGTTCTTGTTGTATATTTCAATTTCGCCGTCAGTATTGTTAATACCGTACATATTGTGCGAATTGTAAACATACAGATACGTACCAAGGGTGCTTTTCCACTTGTACTTGAGTTCGCGTACGTTGCCTTCATAGCCGGTTACTCTTGCTTCAAGCAATTCACTGGAACGGAGGTCTTCCTGCTCTCCGCGAGTAAAGCTGACGATATCAACGGATACGTCCGCGGCAAAAGCAGTTGCCGATAGAGCAAAAAACAGAATGGAAAGAACAGACAAAACAATGATGAGTCTCATTTTGCTTCTGACCATAATAGTTTTTACACTTCCTTTCAAATTTATATTTATATATAATAAAAGTTTGCGCGTAAATATTATTATATCCCCCTTGACAGAATATTTCAAGTAAAAAATTTCCATTATATAAAAATCGGCATAATATACAACAAACCGCATTTTTTCATATTTTTTATTTACATTTTGCAGAATGTATGCTAAAATGATTTCGTATGTAAAAACATTACTTTATACACTAAATCAAGCAGTTTTTGCATTGCATACGTTGAGAATAAATTCTATAATACAAGCGATGTTAATTTGGGGCAAAAGGAGATTTTCAGATGAAAACTACCGAACTTATCAAAAAAATCGAAAGCGGAGAGCTTGACTCGATTTTTGCAAAGCTTTACGGTGCGGAAATTGATATGCAGAAATCCCGCTATATCCGTACTATAAAGAATTTTGAGGAAAACTACGGCGTTGACCGCGACGTTTCTCTCTTCTCCGTACCCGGAAGAAGCGAGATTTCCGGCAACCATACCGACCATAACCACGGTTGTGTAATCGCAGCGGCTATCAACCTTGACATTATCGCAGTTGCTGCAAAGACAGACGACGGAATTGTCCGTCTCCGCAGTGAAGGCTACAATGAGGACAAAATGACCGTTGAAAGCTGCGCAGAGCCAAATTCCGATTATTTCTACAAGTCCCGCGCACTTATCGCAGGTATGGTACAGGGCTTCAAGAATTACGGCCATGCAGCAGGCGGCTTTGACGCGTTTACAACCAATAACGTACATAAGGGATCAGGCCTTTCATCCTCTGCCGCATTTGAAGCGATGGTAGGTAAT
>JAFYPS010000238.1 GCA_017547395.1 Clostridia bacterium | reverse complement strand
TTGCCACGAACCCCTCATCCGTCACCTTTCGGTGACACCTTCCCCCGAGGGGGAAGGCTAAAGGCAGTAATTACAAGGCTTCCCCCTTGGGGGAGGCTCCGCCGTAGGCGGTGGTGAGGGGTAGCCGCCGCAGCGGCGTTTCCTCCCATAAACTTTAATTTACAGGATAATCAGTATAGCGAGGTACAACTCTTGAGCGAAAAAATTCAAAGCAGTGAAAGAAAAAGCACCAAACTGTTTGTAAACGGAGTGCTTATACTCACGATTTCAAATATTTTAGTCAAGCTTATCGGGCTTGTCTTTAAAATCCCGCTTCACGACATTCTCGGCGATACGGGTATGGGATACTTCAACGCGGCGTACACAATTTATACCGCCTTCTTTATGATTTCAACTGCGGGACTTCCCGTTGCGATATCATATATGGTATCCCGCTCACGTGCGGCAGGCAATTTCCGCCAGGTAAAGAAGATAATGCGTATTGCGTTCATCCTCTTCTTTATTATAGGCTCACTCGGAATGCTCGCAATGTTCTTTGGCGCGGACTTTTTCTCAACGACTCTCACCGAGTTCCCCGACTCAAAGCTCTGCATAATGGCGATAGCACCCACACTCTTCTTTGTCTGCCTGACAAGCGCGTTCCGCGGATATTTTCAGGGACACCAGATTATGTGGCCGACTGCGATTTCACAGCTTCTCGAATCGCTCGGCAAGCTTTTTGTGGGAATTCTGCTCGCAAACTGGTCTATTTCAAAGGGACATTCACTGCCCGAAACTGCGGCTTGGACTATCTTTGGTCTGACGGTCGGAGTCTTCTGCGGTATGGCGTTTATATGGGTAACGAAGCTCTTCTATAACACGGCGGGCGTAAACGCGGAATATGCCGCACCCGACAGCCTTACGCGCAAGTGTGACAGTACAAAGACACTCCTTAAAGAGCTTGTCGTTATGGCGGTTCCCGTAACCCTATCCTCCTCGGTAATGTCGCTTGCAAACCTCATCGACCTCACGGTTATTGCACGCAGACTTCAGGATATCGGCTTTACTGCCGACGGTGCCTCTACCCTTTACGGCAACTACACAACGCTTGCCGTACCGATGTTCAACCTCATTCCCGTACTTGTTTACCCCATAGGCTACTCGCTCGTGCCTATGATAAGCGCACTGCTCGTCAACAATGAAAAGGCAAATGCAGACCGCGTTATGACCTCCTCGCTCAAAACCGCGGCTATTCTTTCTATGCCGTGTACCGTGGGTATGGCAGTGCTTGCAGAGCCGATACTGACACTTATCTACGGCTCGAAAAATCTGCTTGAAAAATACACTGCAGAGGGCAACGCGCTCCTTGGCGACGCTTCGTTTATGAAGTATATTGCCCCCGATACAACGAGTGCTTCGCTTGCCGCGCCCCTTCTCTCGATACTCGCAATCTCATCATTCCTCGTAAGTATGCTTGCAATAACAAACTCCGTGCTTCAGGCACACAAAAAGCCCTATCTGCCGCTCATTTCAATGCTTGTAGGTGCGGCTGTCAAGATTGCGGCAAGCTACGTCTTTATCGGCAACCCCGATATCGGAGTTTACGGCGCACCGATTTCAACCGATATCTGCTATATCGTGGTTGTGGTTATGAACTTCTTCTTCTGCGCAAAGTACGCGGGCTTTGCCCCAAGCGTGAAAAGAGTGTTCTTAAAGCCGCTTATCTCCTCTGCCCTTTGCGGCGTGAGTGCGGTTTTGGCATTTACTCTGCTTGATAAATTCATTTCATCTCACTTTGTAACGACAGTTTTGTCAATCGCCGCCGCGGCAGTAGTTTACTTTGTTTCGATTTTGCTCCTCGGCGCACTTGAAAAAGATGATTTCGACTTTATCCCCAAGGGTAAGACAATCTACAGACTTTTAAATAAAATCAAACTTGTTAAATAGGTAAAAAAATGAACGAGCTTAAGAAAAAACTTCTTGAAAAGGAACGCTTTTCGTTTGAGGATCTCCGCGACGTTATGCGCGTTTTGCGCGGCAAGGGGGGCTGCCCGTGGGATGCGGAGCAGACTCACGAAAGCATACGCGAAGACTTCATTGAGGAAACTTATGAGGTCTGCGAAGCAATAGATACAAAAAACACCGCCTTGCTCCGCGAGGAGCTTGGCGACGTGCTTTTGCAGGTGGTGTTCCACACGCAGATGGAGGAGGAAAACGGTGTTTTCACAATGGAAGACGTTACTACCGAGGTTTGCCAAAAGCTTATCTACCGCCATCCTCACGTTTTTGCCGACACCGTTGCAGACACGTCTGACGAGGTACTTGTCAACTGGGAGAAGCTGAAGAACAAGGAAAAGCACCGCGACACCGTTACCGACACACTGAAAAGCGTGCCAAAGCAGTATCCCGCACTGCTGCGCGCGCAGAAGGTAGGCAAAAAAGCCGCAAAGGTCGGCTTTGACTTTGCCTCTGCCGCAGACGCCGCAAAGAAGATAGAAGAAGAAACCAAGGAGCTTCTCGAAGCGCCCGAGGAAATGCGCAAAGAGGAACTCGGCGACCTGCTTTTTGCAGTTGTAAACACTGCAAGGCAGTACGGTATTTCCGCCGAAGAGGCGCTTGCAAACGCGACGGACAAGTTTATTTCCCGATTTGAAAGGGTGGAAAACGGCGTTATCGCCGACGGAAAAGATATGAGAGATTTGTCCCTTAGTGAGCTTGATTGCTATTGGGACAAGGTAAAACTTGATAAAAATAGTAAAAATAACTAAAAATACAGGCATTTAGAGCCAATTTTTCTTAAAAAATACTTGAAATGTATCCTTTGAAGTGGTAAAATGGTATCAGTAGGAAAATATGTTCCTGCGAACATTTTAATACTATGTTTGAAAGGATACAAGACCAATGAACAAGACAGAACTTATTGAAGCTATCGTTAAGGAAACCGGCCTTAAGAAGAAGGACGCAGAGGCTGCTCTCGCAGCTACTATCGGCGCTATCGAAACCGCACTCGCTAAGGGTGACAAGGTTCAGCTCGTAGGCTTTGGTACTTTCGAGACCAAGAAGCGTGCTGCTCGTGAGGGCAGAAACCCCAAGACCGGCGAAACCATCAAGATCGCAGCTTCCAAGTTCCCTGCATTCTCCGCAGGCAAGGCTTTCAAGGACAAGATTAACAAGTAATTTTTTAAATAAAAATCGGCTCACCGAAAGGCGGGCCGATTTTTATTTTGGAGTGTTTATGCGAATTGATAAATTTTTAAAGATTTCAAGAATCATAAAGAGAAGAACCGTTGCAAACGATGCCTGCGACGCGCAGCACATCAGCGTAAACGGCAGAGTTGTAAAGGCATCCTACGACGTCAAAATCGGGGACGTAATTGAAATTACCTTTGGCGAAAAGACGCTTAAGGTGCGCGTTACCGACTTAAAGGAAAGCACAAAGAAAGCCGATGCCGCAGATATGTTTGAAGTAATTAATTAATGTTTACACGCGACTCACTCATCAAGGTGGTGCCTTCTGTTCTGTCGCGCGGTTGATTTCGCCTCGATGCGCGAAGCGCATCGATTTTGGTAAAATATCGGCGAAACCGTTTTTGCTTTTGTTCAATCATCGCTGATTTTTACCGTAAATTAAAGTTTACAGCATCTATGTCAATGACAATGTAGGGGCTGGCGCCTTCGACAGCCCGCGAACCCTTGCAAAAACGGGACGTCGAGGGCGCCGTCCCCTACCGCATTTGTTGGGTTTTGTGTTTTCATAAACATTAATTTATCATATTATTTCCCTACCTCTCATACCTTTACATATAGGGGGTGGAAATATGGCAACAGATATTACGGTAAAATCCCGCCAGTCGCTCACGATGACGGGGGTAAGCGAGGTTCTCGGGTTTGACAGCGACTTTATCACGGCTATGACCGACGACGGCAAGGTCGAAATTGAGGGTGAAAATCTCAAAATTCTTTCAATGTCGTCCGAAACGGGTAACCTTGGAATCACGGGCAGAATCGACGGTGTTTTCTTTCAAAAGGCTAAGCCGCCTAAAAAAGGGCTCTTTAAATAAATGGAAGTTTCCATGACAAAGATCGCGCTTGCCGCGCTTGCTTCGGTCGGCGTGGGAGTCTTTCTCGGTGCGGTGTACGACGTCTTTCGCCTTTTCAGGGTGATTCTTGGCATAACCGCAGAAAGTCCGTTTGGCAAAAAGGGCGTTCGCCCTTACGTAAACTGGATTTTATGTGCTGCATGCGACCTGTTGTATATGGCGGTATGCGCCGTCTGTATGTGTGTGTTTTTCTTTCTCACAGGCGACGGGCGTATGCGCTCGTACGGGCTTATCGGCGCGTTTTGCGGCTTTGAAGCCTATTATCACACAATAGGCAGACTGTTTATCAGTCTTGCCGTATTTTCAGACAGAAAATTCAAAAGTGCCGTGCGAAAAGCGCTTTCACTGATTATGTCAGCACCTTTTGTTCAGCGCGGTATAAACAAATATAAAGAATTCAACATTAAAACAAAACAAGCCGCCGCTATAAAAAAGCGTAAAAAGCAGATGGCAAAGTGCGGCTCGGTAAAAAACGGATTTTAAAAAAAGGAGGATACGTATGGCGAACAAAAAGCACACTTCACTGTCACTGCGTATCGCCCTTGCGGTTTTGGTGGTAGGCGGATTTCTGCTAACCGGCGCGCTCTGGATGCGCTATAACGAAATCTCGCAGAATACAGAAGAGCTTTTGAACACGCTTCACGCTCTCGAAGAGGAAAACGCAAGGCTTAAAGAAGAAATTTCAGCTCCCTGGAACGAGGAGTACATCAAGCGCGTGGCTCGCCGCGCTCTTGGCTACTGCCTGCCGGGTGAGATAATATATTTCAGCGATTTTGAGGACTGATATAAAGATGGAATTTATAAAACACGGAGAAAAGAATATCCGCATAGTTGCTCCCGCAGAAATCGAGGACGCCGTTGCGCGTCTTTTTACGGATGCAAACTACACACTCACAAAAGACGTTACAGACTGCATTTCCTGCGCGCTTGAAAAAGAGAGAGTGCCTATTGCCAAAAAGGTTCTCTCCCGCATTCTCGACAACGTAGATGCGGCAAAGGAAATCAGCGTGCCGGTATGTCAGGATACGGGTATGGCGGTTGTTTTTGCCTACGTCGGCGACAGAGTTTTCGTTGACGGCAACATAGAAGAGGCAATAAACAAAGGCGTTCGCCGCGCATATGTCGATGGCGCTCTTCGCCTTTCGGTTGTGCGCGACCCTCTCTATGACAGAGTGAATACAAACGACAACACCCCCGCGATTATACATATCCGCATTGTAAAGGGCGAAAATATCCGTATTGTTGCACTGCCAAAAGGCTTTGGAAGCGAAAATATGAGCGCACTTAAGATGTTTACCCCGTCGGCAACCGAGGAAGACGTGATAAACTTTGTTACCGACACGGTAGTTAAAGCAGGCTCAAACCCCTGCCCGCCTATCGTAGTGGGCGTAGGCATCGGCGGTGATTTCGAGCAGTGCGCAATCCTCGCAAAAGAATGCTTCTGCCGCCCGATTGACGATGAAAATCCAAGCGAAAAATATGCCGCCCTTGAAAAAAAGCTTCTTGAAAAAATAAACCTTTTAAATATAGGTCCGCAAGGCTTTTCAGGGGATACCACAGCCCTCGCTGTCAAGGTCAGCGCGGCGCCGACTCATATTGCAGGTCTGCCGGTAGCCGTAAACATAAACTGCCACGTTATACGCCATGCAGAAACGACTATATAAAAAGAAAAGGAAGGAAAGTTCTTTTCTTTTCGCCCTTACCTGCGCTTTTTCGGTAGCACTTGTTACCTGTTTATGCGCTGTTTTTGCAAGGTGCGGTGTGGACAAACCCGTATCCACTACGCCTCCGCCCGCAACAAGCAATTACGTGGAAGTGATAGTAACGCCCGAGGTTACCGTAACCGTAACCGCAGAGCCTACCGTGACTCCGACGGAAACGACTGCAGAGCCGACCGCCCTGCCACCGATAACCACCGCCCCAATCACAACCGACGAAACGGCTGTGGAAACGACTACTACGTTTACGTCGGTAGCCGAGGAAAGCGGAGTGCGCCGCATAGAGAACTTTATTTTCTGTGAAACGGACACGCCTCACTATCGCCTTGCGAGACTGCTTTACTGCGAGATTCCTCCCGTTGTAAAAACCGCAGAGGTAACAGAAACCGTAGCCACGGACGAAACCTCGTTCCCGACAAAAACCACGGACGAAACAACTGAAAAAACAACTGAAAAAACCGCCGAATCCTCTCTTCTCACCGACGAAGAAGGAAACCCAATCGAGACCACTGCCGAAACCTATACCTATGAGATTGACGGTGTGTGCGCCCTCTACTACAAGGACCTCTATGACGGTGAGGTTATGGTGTTCAACCCAAGAGAAGTGATTTTCGGCGCGTCGATGATAAAGGCTGTCTATGCATTTGCACTTTTGCAAAAGGCGGAAGTCGGTGAAATCGATCTTGAAGAAGAACTGATTTATAAGGAAGAAATGTTTGTCGAAGGCTCGGGCGACTTTAAAAACGTAAAGAGCGACACACCCTTTACCGTTGAGGAGCTTATCCGCCGCACGATCCGCCGCAGTGATAACACCGCCTTTTCAATGCTTCAAAAACGCTTTGGAACCGCGTTTTTCTCCGAGGTTTGCGAGGCAAACTCTCTCTACCCAACCCGTTTTGGCTCGTGGTGGCGCACAAACGTTACAAATTACGGCAATTTCTTTTGCGTGCTTGCAGACTACCTGACTGCCGAGAACAAATACGGCGCGTGGCTTGCGGAAAATATGTGTGAGTCGCTGCAGAGCGTTATGCTGCAAAGGGCGCTCCGCCCCGAGAAGGTTGCCCACAAGTACGGCTGGGACGAGGATTCATACTGCGACGGCGCAGTGGTACTCAGCGAAAGCCCGTACGTTCTGGTGTTTATGTCAAATATGGACGAGGGGCATACGAAAGCCGCCAACACGAAGTTTATCTACGAGGTCGGCGGAATAATAAAGCAGCTTCACGATGAAAAGCATGCACTGCTTGCCGAAGAAACTTCAGCCGAGGTGTCGGAATGATAAAGCTTTTAAAAAAAGACGTTTCCACCGTCACCGAAAGCGAGTATCACTTTTTTGTTTCCCGTTTGCCGTCCTCTTTGCGCGGACATATTGAAAAAAAGAAGCTTTTTTCGGACAGAGTCCTCTCCGCTGTAGGCTACTCCCTCCTTTTAGGTGAGGTGAGCGGGGAAATCGCCTTTAAAGAAAACGGAAAGCCGTATTTTAAGGACGTTCCGCTTTATTTCAGCATCAGCCATAGCGGAAATACGGTTATCTGCGCAATTTCGGACAGAGAAATCGGTGCCGACGTAGAAAAAGTACGCGAAATCCCGCGCGGAGTTGCGATGCGCTTTTTCACCGAGCGCGAGCGGCAGTGCGACTTTTTTGAAATCTGGACCAAGAAAGAAGCATACGGAAAATGCATAGGCGATATGGCAAAAGCGTTTGCTACAGACGTTTGCGACCTTTCCTTTTATACGGAGAGGGACAAAGAGTACGCTATAGCCGTCTACGAGAAATAAAAAATCCGCTCATCCGAGCGGATTTTTTGATGTAAATTATTGTTTATGGGAACACAAAACCAAACAAATGCGGTAGGGGACGGCGCCCTCGACGTCCCGTTTTTGCAAGGGTTCGCGGGCTGTCGAAGGCGCCAGCCCCTACCATTGTCATTGACATAGATGCTTCGCGTGTAACTTTAATTTATCACACTTTTTCTATTTTCAGTCCCTCGACTACCTTGGACTTTTTTCCGTACTTAGCATAAAAATATCCGAATACAGAGAACACGGTTGCGCCGATAAAGTTCACGATAAGATCCTTCATCGTATCGTAAAGCCCTATGTCAAGATATCCGCCAACGTCTAAAGGACTGCCGTTCACCGCAATGCTTCCGATATCGCGTATCACAATCGGAATATTCTTTCCCTCAGGGTGAAGCGTCACCGACGAGATTGCAGAAAGGACAGTGTCCTTTTGCATATCCGTACCGACAAAGACGTCCATCCCGAACTCAAAAAACTCCCAGATTACACCAACCGTCATAGAAAAGCAGAAAGAAACTATCGCAACGAAAACGGGAGAGAGCCTGATTTTAAAGCGGTCGCTTCGGTTAAGAAGGTCGATAAGCGAAAGTCCGACTGCCGCCGCAAGGAACCCCGTTACCGTATGCAAAAGAGTGTCCCAC
>JAFYPS010000237.1 GCA_017547395.1 Clostridia bacterium | reverse complement strand
GTACGCGGCAAAAAAGGAAGCGGAGAAGCAGAAATCATTAAAAAAGGCAACATAGTGGCACTATATATGCTTCCCGATGACTGCGGCGCAAAAAAAGCGATAAACAAACGCCTGTAAAACAAAAAACCACTGCTTTCGCAGTGGTTTTTCATTATAATACGCAGGATAAGAATTCCTTTGTTCTTTCGTTTTTGGGATTCTTGAAAATCTCATCGGGAGTGCCCTCTTCAACGATATGACCGTCAGCCATAAAAATTACTCTGTCGGCAACGTCTCTTGCAAAGCCCATTTCGTGAGTTACAACAATCATTGTCATACCTGCTGCGGCAAGCTCCTTCATAACCTGAAGAACTTCGCCTACCATTTCGGGGTCAAGCGCACTCGTAGGCTCGTCAAAGAGCATAAGATCGGGGTTCATAGCGAGCGCACGCGCAATGGCAACACGCTGCTGCTGACCGCCCGAAAGCTGATTGGGGTAGTTGTTTGCCTTGTCGCCAAGACCAACTCTTTCAAGAAGCTCAAAAGCCTTTTCCTTTGCCTCAACCTTGGTCATACGCTTAAGTTCAACGGGAGCAAGCATAATATTTTCAAGAACGGTATAGTTTGCAAAGAGATTGAACTGCTGGAAAACCATACCAATCTCCTCGCGCGCTTTGTTTATATTAATCTTTTTATCGGTGATTTCGGTTTCATCAACGAAAATCTGTCCGCCCGTAGCACTTTCAAGACGGTTGATGCAGCGAAGAAAAGTAGACTTACCGCTGCCCGAGGGGCCGATAATGCAGACAACCTCACCCTCTTTTACAGAAAGGTTGATACCGTCGAGAACGACGAGGTCGCCGAAATGCTTTTCAAGGCCGATAACCTTAACCTTTTCGCTCATAGCTCATCCTCTTTTCAATGTAGTTTGAAAGTACCATCAGCGCGGAAACTATAACAAGATAGAAGACCGCAACGAGAATATAGGTTTCAAAGAAACGCCAGGTACTGCCGACGAACTGCTTTGCATGGTTAACGATTTCGGCAAGGCCGATAACCGAGAGAATGGAAGTATCCTTAACGGTTATGATAAACTGGTTTACCATTGAGGGAAGCGAAATCTTGAAAGCCTGCGGCAAAACAACTTTCATCATTGTTTTAAATGAAGAAAGGCCGAGAGAACGCGCCGCTTCAGTCTGTCCTACCGGAACTGCCTGAATACCGCCGCGGAAAACCTCGGAAAGGTATGCACCCGCATTAAGACTGAGCGTAATCAGACCCGCCACAAACGGAGTGAGGGTTACGCGCGCGCCGGGAATCATATTAATAAGCTGAGGAACAGCAAAGAAAACGAAGAACGCCTGTACAATCATCGGCGTGCCGCGGATAATCCATACGTAAACCGCGGAGATTCCCTTTAAAATGCGATTTTTGGACAGACCCATCAGGCAAGAAACAAAGCCGATGACAAGACCTGCCAATATTGCAAGGATTGCTATGCCTATAGTGAGCTTTGCGCCCTCAAAAAGCTTAGGCAATCCATCCTGAAATACTCTTGTAAAATCCATAAATCTTCTCTATCTTAAACACAAAATATACCATAGTGCCGATTTCTCGGCACTATGGTAGCGAATAAATTTTTGCTGAAATTACATGCCGTACTTAGCGAGAATTTCGTCGTAAACGCCGTTTGCCTTAATATTAGCAAGGCCCTTGTTGAACATCTCGATAAGCTCGGGGAAAGTGCCCTTCTTTACAGCAAAGCCGTAAGGAGCGGGGTTGATAACTTCGCCAACGGTCTTGAGGTTAACTTCGCCGTTTGCAATTGCGGTACCGATAACTGCGCGGTCCTCGAAGCAAGCAACGCAGGTGCCCTGCATAACTGCCTGATACATCTCAGCGGAGCCTTCGAACATCATAGTGGTGTAGCCGTAAGCGTCCTTGTTAGCCTCTGCATATTCAAGACCCATGGTGCCTGCCTTGGTAGCAACTACCTTGCCGCTAAGGTCGTCGAGAGAGTCGATGTCGCTGTCAACTGCAACAGTCATGATCTGACCGTCAATGAAGTAGCCTTCGGAGAAATCAAAGATCTCTGCGCGCTCGGGCTTAATGGTCATACCTGCGATAACGGCATCAGCCTGACCTGCCTGAACCTGACCGAGAGCTGCGTCAAAGCCAACGTTTTCCATAGTGTATTCAAAGCCCTGGTCAGCAGCGATAGCAGCCATAATATCCATATCTACGCCAACGTACTTGTTGGTTTCAACGTCGAGGTATTCAAAGGGAGCGAATGCATTGTCGGATGCGATCTTGTAAATCTTAGCATCGGTTTTGTCGTCGCCGCAAGCTGCGAAGCAAGCTACTGCCATTACACATACAAGTGCGAGAGCCATAATTTTAATAAAGTTTTTCATAGTGTTTTTTCCTTTCTAAGAAAAGTGTATGACTAATAATATCACGCGTTATTCATTTTGTCAAGGAAAAATAGGGTTTTTTTATTAAAAAATACGTAAATTTTGCAACTTTTTTTCAAAAAAGTTGCAAAAAACAGAAAAATCTGTGGAAAATTAAGGCGCAAATCTTAAAATTTGCAGGAAAAGGTGCCATCGCCGTCCCGTTTCAAAGACAAAAACACAAAACCGAGGATTTCAAAATCCTCGGTTTTTACGTCTTATTTAAACAGAGTTCTGTAGTAATCCTCGTTTAAAATATACTTTGAATATTTGTTTTTGTAGTTTACAACCGCGTTCATCTGCTTTACGTACGCGGCAATTTCCTCATCCGTCGCCTCAAAGCCCTCGTACGGAGTGAACTTTTTGGTTGCGGTATTGTACTCGCCGTAAGCATTTATCCAGTTCCATGCACTGCCGTCGCCGTCCTGATTGAGAATGACAAGAGGCATTGTGCCGCTGAGAACGTCGGTACCCATAAGAAGACGGGAGTCATACTCGATTCCAAAGAGGTTTGAAACCGTGGGAATAATGTCAAGCGAGGATGAGGGGGACTCGATGATCACGGGTTCCTCCATTGAGGCGCACCAGATTATGCATCCGTTGCGGAGCAGGTCGAAATCTCTGTGAATTCCCTCCTCGGGCAGCCCGTAAAGCTCGGCAAGCTCGCTGTCCGAAAGCGCGTAAGGATAGTGGTCGGTGCTCATTACGAAAACCGTATCTTCAAGAATTCCCTTTTCGTCGAGCTGACGTACTATTTCACTGAGCATAAGCTCAACCTCGTACTGACACGCGTGATAAGCCTTGATATTATCGGAAACGGGGAGCGCTTCAACGATATCGCGATGCTTTTTCGCCATATTGTTGCCCATAAAGGTGTAGTTCGCGTGACCGCTGACCGTCATATAGTAAGCATGCCACGGTGTTTCGAGGTCTATATAGTAAGGAAGAGTTGCAAGTGCCATCTCGTGGTCGCTTCGCGGCCAGCAATCTGTCAGTCCCTCCATACCGTTTCCTATCGCGATATACTCATAGCCGAAATTTGGGTGAGAGAGGTTTCGGCTGTAGTAGCTGTGGGTGTGATTGTGGAACGCAAAGGTCTTGTACCCGATTTTGGAGAGCTGATTTCCCATAGTAAACGGCATCAGATTGTCGCCGCTCCAGCCAAGGCACTTTGCACTGTTGTGGAAAAGTCCCGTTACCGAGGTGTATTCGCCCGTTGCCGTGCTTCCGCCCCAGAGTGACGTGTAGAAATTCTTGAAAACAAAGCCCTCGGTTGCCATCTTGTAGAGAGTCGGAGTGCGCTCGGGGTCGATTGTCTTATACGAAAAGCCCTCAAGCGTAAGGTAGATGAGGTTTTTGCCCTTGAACATTCCCGTATACTCGTTCTTCTTTGTGGGAGTGAGCGACGAGAAGTATTCGTGCGCGGCCTTTACGTCCTTGTTGCTTTCGTTTGCAATAAGGGTTTCAAAGTCGATGTCCATTACGTTGTCGCCATACTCGACAGGCGCAGGAGGCTCGACCGTTTCGGCAGTGGTTTCTGCGGGGATATCGGTGGTTTCGGGCGCCGCGGTTTCAAACGGGTTCTCGATGACCGGCGGAAGCTCGTCTATGTCCTCGCCTCCCTCGCCGAAGAGCGTTACCTTCATATCAAGGCGCATATCGGTAAGCACGCCGAAGCGTTTGGTCGCCTCAGTCGCGGAGAATTCCTTTGAATAATAGTAGCTGTCACCGAAATCGCTGTTGTCAAGGCTGATAATGCCGACCGCGATAAAATGGAGCAGGAGTGCCGCTATAATAAGGTAGCCTCGGAAGGCGAAGGTCGGCGAAAACGCGGGTCTGTAGTCCTTGAATTTTTTGATAAAGATAATGAGCGGCAAAAGAATGAGCAAAATCGCAAACCAGGACGAAGAAATTGTTGCAAGCGTTTCCCGCCAGAAGTCGGTGATTGCATTACCCGCCATTCCCATAGTGGAAAAACGGTAAAAGCTCTTGAAAAAGCGGAAGTAAACGTACTGCGACTCGATAAGCAGGGTGCTTATTATGAGGCAGACGAGTGTAAAGACGCGGTTGACCTTAAGCGGCAGAAGAAGTGCAATGCAGTTTACGGTAAAACCCGCCGCAAATGAGAAAAGTGCAAGGTAGATGAACGTCTTTACCGAAAGCTCTCCGTAAAGAGCGAAATGAAAGACGGTTTCCATATAGAGAAGCGCAAGCGGCATAAATAAAAAGAAGAAAAAGTTTCTGCTTTTTCTCGCATTGGCGCGTTCGCGCGGCGAAAGCTGGCCGCCCTGCGGTATTTTTGTTCCGAAAAGTGCTTTAAAGTTAGGCTCCTCGCGGAAGAATTTTGAAATTATCAAAAGAAAATTCTTCACTCGCTAAATCCTCCGATATATATACTATATGCAATAGAAGTAAATTATATTTTACTACATTGAAAACAAAATTACAATAATTTTGTCGAAAGATAAATTAAAGAATATGTGAGCATCTATGTCAATGACAATGTAGGGGCTGGCGCCTTCGACAGCCCGCGAACCCTTGCAAAAACGGGACGTCGAGGCGCCGTCCCCTACCGCATTTGTTGGGTTTTGTGTTCCCATAATCATTATTTTACAAACTCTTTGTCGATATCTTCCGCATTTCGGACGGGGTATTGCCGAATTCCTTCAAAAAAACCTTTCTGAAGTAGGCGGCGGATGAAAAGCCGAGCATTCCGCTGATTTCGTCAATAGTTTTGTCGGTAGTGAGCAGAAGCTCGCGTGCCTGCTCGCAGCGGATTTTGTGCTTTTCGTTTACAGGTGTGGTTCCGAATTGCGCAAAAAGCGCGTACATACCCGATTCGCTTATGCGAAGGTGACGTGCAAGGCTTTTTGCGGAAAAAACAACGTTGTCGCGTATAAAGCTCTGTGCCAAAAGGAAAACTTCGCGGCGGCTGTCGCGCACCGTCGGCTGCATAAACGGAAGTGCTTCGCCAAGAAGAATGTAGAGAAGTCCCACGCTTTTTGAGGAAACCTCTCTGTTTTTGTCAAGCTCCGAAAGCGCGTGGAGCGCAACTTCCGTAAGCTTCAACTTTTGCACACCGTACTCGTTGTCAGCCTCGCATATGAAGTTACGGAAAGCGTATGAATCGTATTCAATCTGTTCGCCCGACCAGTATGAATGGTATCGGCAGCCAATAGGAGTGTAAAATACGTCGCCCTCGCCGAATTCGTACCGTTTGTCACCGACGACGAAAACCGCGCTTCCCTTTTTAATTACGCCGATATGGTGAGAGCGCGTGCCACCCGAATTGTCTGTATGTCTGTTTTGCTTGAAGCTGTAGCTGTTAAATCCAAATGATTTGGAGAACTGTACGTTATCCACCTCGATAAAACCTGCCTTTTCGGACTTTCTTTGGAGAATATTACCCCTTTTTTAGAGTATAGCATATCGCACGCGCCTTTGCAATGATGTAGTATGAAAACAGAAAGATAAATTAAAGTTTAGCAGAGCATCTATATCAATGACAATGTAGGGGCTGGCGCCTTCGACAGCCCGCGAACCCTTGCAAAAACGGGACGTCGAGGGCGCCGTCCCCTACCGCATTTGTTGGGTTTTGTGTTCCCATAAACATTAATTTACATACAAAAAGGAGAAAAATAATGAAAAAGGTTCTTGTTCTTGGCGGAACGGGCGCAATGGGCGTTTATCTCGTTCCCGAGCTTCTTAAAATGGGCTATAAGGTTGACGTTCTTTCCTTTGATAACGTTGAGAGCGATAACGAAAACTTACGTTACTTCGCAGTTGCAAACGGTAAGGACCCCGAAACCGTTCGCCCCTTCCTCGAAAGAGAGAATTATGACGGTATCGTAGACTTTATGCTCTATAAGACCGACGAATTTGCAGAGCGCTATCCCTTGTTGCTTGAAAACTGCAAGCACTATATTCACCTTTCCTCTTACCGCGTTTACGCTGACGAGGAGCATCCCATCACCGAAGAGTCTCCGAGACTTCTCGAGGCTTCAAAGGATGATGATATGCTCGCAACCGATACTTATGCACTCACCAAGGCGCGTCAGGAGGACATTCTCATCGCGTCGAAGTATGCAAACTGGACTTCTATCCGTCCTGCCATTACCTTTTCAAAGTTCCGCTATCAGCTCGTAACTCTTGAAGCACCGATTGTTGTAGGCAGAACTCTTGCCGGCAAGAAGATTCTTCTCCCCGAGGGAGCAATGAAGGCTCAGGCTACTATGACCTGGGGCGGCGACGTGGCGAAGATGATTGCAAGACTTCTCTTCAATGAAAAGGCAATGCGCGAGCGTTACACCGTTTCGACAAGCGAGCATAACACCTGGGAAACCGTTGCTTCCTACTATGAAAAGCTTATCGGACTCAAGTATGAAGTAATTCCCACTGAGGATTTCCTTAAGCTTGTTGACCCGAAAGATCCGATGCGCGGTCCCCGTTGGCAGCTTGAGTACGACAGAATGTACGACCGTATCGTAGATAACTCCAAGATGCTTGATGCAACAGGACTTAAGCAGAGCGATTTCAAGACCGTTTTCGAGGGTCTTCGCGACGAGCTTGCTGAATTCCCGCGCGACACCGATTGGAAGGGCCGCGATGCAGCGCTTTCCGAGAGAATGGACAAATACATCGAGGAACATAATCTTTAATAAAAAAGCACCCTTTGGGCGTTGGTCATAGGGAAATAAAAAAGTCGTTCTCCGTTGAGAACGACTTTTTGTGAGTGAAAAAATCATATTTTGAATTTCGGTTGACAAATTATGATACCGGTGCTACCATTTTTATAGAAACTTTATCTGGAGGCTGTTATGAATATACATATGCGTTTTCCGGGCGGCAAACCCCGTGCACTTACGTTTAGCTATGACGACGGCGTGCGTCAGGATAAAAAACTTGTAGAGATATTTAACCGACACGGCATAAAGGCAACATTCAACATTATCCCCGGTATATACGGCAAAATCGAGGATAAGGATAGCGGCAAGGGTAGAATGTCGCTTGAAGAAATGAAAGACCTTTATAACGGCCACGAGATTGCAAATCACAGTGCAACTCATCCGTTTCTTGACCAGCTTCCAACGGCTAAAGCGGCTATAGAGGTACTGAATGGCAGAGAATTTTTAGAGCGTGATTTTGGTGGAATTGTCCGTGGTATGGCATATCCTATGGGTACGTTTAACGATAGCCTTGTAGACGTGCTTCGTGTATGCGGCGTTGCATATTCCCGCACAACGCTTTTCTCGGGCAAGTTTGATATTCCGACCGATTGGCTTCGCCTTGTTCCCACTTGTCATCACAGCAGTCCGAAAATTTTCGAGTATGCTGACAAGTTCCTTTCTGATGTAAACGTGAGGGGCCCAAGACTTTTCTACATTTGGGGACACTCTTATGAGTTTGATAATAATGACGGCTATAACTCATGGGAGCATATTGAAAACCTTTGCGAAAAGCTTTCCGGCAAAGACGGCGTGTGGTATGCAACGAATATTGAAATTTACGACTATATCGAGGCATACAACCGCCTTGTATGGAGTGCCGAGGGCAGAAAAGTTTATAACCCGACAGTAATCGAGGTGTTCTTTGAACTTAACGGCAAGCAGATAATTTCTGTAAAACCCGGTGAAACGGTAGAACTTAAATTCTAAACAAAAAAAGGAATGGCTTTTGCCATTCCTTTTTTATATTTTGATAACCGTTTTTCCTTCGCCGACGGAGTATGGTACACCGCAAATTTTAAGAGTGTAGGGCGCATTTGACACAACCGTGCATACTCCGTTTTCGGCGATGATATCGGTAACAATATCGCCAAAGCGGAGGTTTTCGATACCCACTCTGCCGGTGAGTTCTTTATCAAGCTCCCACTCGACAACTCTTTCAAAGGCGTTTACCGTGTGGAAGCCTAAAATATATTCGATGTAAATTGAAATCGGGCCGAGGGCAGACCAACCGCAAAAGTCGGGGCGTGATCTTTTCACGCCGTCAACGCTTGTTGCGGGTTCGGGCTTCGTGGGGCTATAGCACTCCCATATCGTGTGCGGCTCATACTGTGTATAGGTTGCAAGCATATGGTCAAATATTCTGCGTGCCAGATCTGCCGCCTCTTTGAAGTAGCCGTAATTTGCAAGCCCTTTGAGCGTTGAATATGCGGTGGGGAGCCAGAGCCCGCCACGCCAGTACTTGCCGTCCTCAGAGAAATCGGCGTCGTTTCGTGCAAGCGAAACTATAGGCACTTTGCCGCCAAGAGTGTTTTCGTCAAGAAGATACTTCAGCATTTTATTTGCCTGTTCGTCTGATGCAATCTCTGCGGTCATCGCCCAGTATGCGGCAGGGGTTATAACCTTGTAAAACTCTTTAGTGGAAACGTTGATATCGTAGTAGATACCGTCTTTGCTATCCCAATAATACTTGTTTATAATATCCTTTTTCTCAAGGAATTTTTCGTTCCACTCGGCAGTGGCTTTGCCGTCGCCTGCGATATTGCAAAGCGTTGCAATCATCCTTGCAGAGAGCGCCTGCTGGCAGATTGCGTCTATCCAGAGAGCATCTCGATTTTGCGGGCGCTCTTTTTCACAGCTATTGCCTATTCTGCCACGTGGGGTGTTGTCCATACCCGAGCGGCCGCCTTCCCAGCGGTAGCCGATGCCTTCATTTGTCCAATGCGTTCTGCAATGCACGCCTTCAATAGCGGTTTTGTCCGAAAGGCTCTCGAGCCACTCATAGTGCTTTTGCAAAACTCCACGTGAGAGGAGTTTTTTTACATATTCTTTATCGCCGTGAAAAAGTGCGTTTTCATACTCTGCCCACGCAAAGAGCGGGGGATTGTCTGCGATATGAACCTCGATTTTAAAAGGCTCGCCTGCAACAGCGCCTGTCCACTTTGGCTCTTTTTCGGTGGGAATAATGTAGGGAAGTCCCTTCTCTCCGTAAAGAGCCTCGTAAAAATTGTTAAGCGTTTCAACACCGGGGAAAACGTCACCCCCATATTTGCAGAAAAGTGACATAAAGCAGGAGTCCCATATCCATACCTGCGTGTCGCAAAGCGCCTCGTCCATATAAGGTGACTGCGGCATACCGTCGATTTCTTTTATATGTGCGTGTGCAAGCGCAAACGCTTTTTTATAAAAGTCAAAATACTCGGGAAACTCCTCATACACGGGTATCGGTATGCGCTTTTCCCAGTCGCTTGCTTTAAAGTTTTTCATAATTTTCCTACACAAGATGGAAGTTCTTTACTGATTTTGCAATTTTCTCAGGCAAAGGAGTGTTGCAGTACACGTCGTCAAATTCGGAAATATTGCAAAGGTTGTGCCAGCAGTTTTTACCAATCTTGCTTGAGTCGATGAGAAGCACCTTGCGTTTTGACTGCTTCATCATCGAACTTCGCATGTCGTTTTCTCTTTCGGAGGTGTCGGTTGCAAAACCGTCCTCACTAAGACCGTGGCAAGACACAAAGCAAACGTCTGCATTAAAGGTCTTAATGGTGTCAATTGCAGTCTGACCCACAAATGAGTAGGAGCCATTTACCGCCTTGCCGCCTGTTGAATAGAAACGGATGTTCGTTTTTGAAAGCAGCATAGCAGTTTTAAGACCGCTTGTGATAACTATAACGTCCCCCTTGTGACTGAGGAATTCTACTGCATGCATTGCGGTGGAGGATGCGTCAAGAATCACCACCGAGCCTTCGGGAACGCAGTCTTTTACTGCGGCTTCGGCTATTCTTTTCTTTATAGGGTTTGCTTCGCCCTCACGCACGTCAAAGTCAACCTTTTTGTCCGCATAAGAATTTGCTCTCACAGCTTTGCCGTGGGCGCGTATTATATGTCCTTTCATTTCGAGCTTTTGCAGGTCACGGCGAACGGTTGCTTCACTTGCGAAGAGGAGCTTGGTAAGGCGCTTTACGCTTACCGAGGAATTTTCTTTCAAATAATCCAAAATTATTTGTTCTCTGTCTGAATAACTCATACTCCGATTTTAGCACCATTGTTTTTGCGTGTCAACAGAAATTCAAGGTAGTCAGCGACTCTGTTTATGCTTCTACATACAAGGCAGTAAATCAGGGTTCAAGACACAAGCGTGTACCAAAGAACTTACGTAAAGTAAAGATAAAAAGCACCCGAAAGGGTGCTTTTTATTAGATAAATTAATGTTTATATGAATGGAGCCTTCCTCTGAGAGGAAGGGGGACCGCGAAGCGGTGGAAGGAGCCTGCGCGTGTAAATCTTTCTCGCGCGTTCTCCCTCAGTCAGCTTTGCTCGAACCCCAAAACGCGCAAAGCGCATTTTGAGGACCCCTCGCGCTGACAGCTCCCTCCCGGAGGGAGCCTTTAGATACCGTAAACATTAATTTACAAATTTTCTTCTTAAGAAAGAACGCTCCTCGTCTTTACCCTCGTCTTTACCCTCGTCTTTACCCTACGAACAAACCGTTCTGGAAGGTGCCTTCCTGAGTGATTCCGCTTGCGAATATGCGCTTGCCCTTGCCGTGTTGAATGTTGTCCTTGAACTCTCCGTCGTAATATCCGCCGTCATTCCAGGTGTAAACACCGTGGCCGTTTCGCATATCGTTTCTGTATTCGCCCTCGTAGGTATCGCCGTTGGAAAAGACCTGCTTGCCTGTTCCCTCTTTGATGTCGTCTACGTAGTAACCCTCATAGGAGGTACCGTTTCCTGTGAAAACGCCGTATCCGTTCTTTCTGCCGTTTGCAAATTCGCCCTCGAAAACGGTGCCGTCGGCATAGAAAATACTTCCCTTTCCGCTTCGCTCTCCGTTTTTGAAGCCTCCCTCGTAGACGTCACCGCTCATACAGGTGAGTCTGCCGTTTCCGCTTATCATATCGTCGTCGAATTCGCCCTCGTAAACGTCGCCGTTTGCATAGGTGAGAACGCCGTTTCCGTCGCGGACAACGTCATTGATTTCGCCCTCGTAGACGCTTCCGTCGGAATATTTGATTTTAGAGCCGCCCGAAAGTCTTCCGCGCTCGCCGCTCGAATAGGAAAGCCATCCGCTCTTTGCCTCGCCGTGCTTTACAATGCCGAAGAATGCAATTTCGGACGCTCCCGCATCAACCGTTTTGTATCTTACCCCGACAAGCAGAAGGATAAGGATAACTGCGAGAACTGCAAGTGCGGCGCAGATTGCCGCGGTGATTTTGGGGTTCAGCTTTTTGTGATGGCGCACTGCCTTGCGGCTTTTAGGCTTTGGCGGATGATAACCGCCTTTGCCGCGGCGCACGTAGGACGGAAATTCGCCCGTATCTTCCTTCCCCGTGGGGGTATTGTTCACCTTTGCGGGTCTCTTGGGCGCGCTTTTTATGGGTGTGCGCGGATAT
>JAFYPS010000236.1 GCA_017547395.1 Clostridia bacterium | reverse complement strand
TGTCGAGTGGCGCCATTGCGACCTTTGGTCGCGTTGCGGTAAACCGCCAGCCCCTACCATTGTAGCAAAAAAGGACTGCGAAAGCAGTCCTTTTTCTATTAGAATTCGTAGTCCATACAGGAGCGGCTCTGTACTACGCTTCTTACGTACGTAGCGGCTGCAACGTGTGCGGGATGAACCTTGTAAACGTCATAGTTTTCGGGGGTGTCGATGGTGGAGTCGAGCATAAGGTCAACGTTGCTCGAATCCATAGGGTTTGTAATAACTGTGAGTTCCTTAAGTCCCGGAACAACGCCTACGAGAGCCTCAAGCTCGGTTTTGATTTTCTTTGCGGCAGCAGCCTTTTCTTCTGCGGAAAGCTCGTCCTTGAAGGACCATACGATTACGTGTCTTACCATTGTTGTTTCTCCTTTGTTGATAGTTTGTTTAAGATGATTTCGTAGGGCTGTCGCCCTCGCGATGTCATTCTGAGCGTTTTCCTTGTCATTCCAAGCCGACAAGGGTAAAATTTTTGGCATTAAGATCCTTCGTGCCTCAGGATGACAGGTTAGTAAATTAATGTTTATGAGAACACAAAACGCAACAAATACGGTAGGGGACGGCGCCCTCGACGTCCCGTTTTTGCAAGGATTCGCGGGCTGTCGAAGGCGCCAGCCCCTACATTGTCATTGACATAGATGCTCTGCTAAACTTTAATTTACCTTTCTACACGTCCATTATTACGGGAATAATCATCGGGCGGCGGTGGGTTTCGTGGTAAACGTACTTTGAAAGCGCGTCGCGTACCGAATTTTTGATTTCAACCCAGTCGGTATGCCCGTTGAAAAGGCTTGTTTCGATGGCATCGGTAGCGATCTTGCGCGCGTTTTCCATAAGCGCTTCGCTCTCTCTTACGTAGACGAAGCCGCGCGAGATGATGTCCGGTCCGCTGACGATAAATCCGCCGCTTGTGTCAACTGCGGCAACCACGATGATAACACCGTCCTGCGAGAGGTGTTTTCTGTCGCGGAGAACTATATTTCCTACGTCGCCGATACCCGAACCGTCGATAAGCACTCTGCCTGCGGGTACGGTGCCGTTAAAGCGCGCGCCGTCGTGTCCGATTTCAAGCACTTTTCCTATGTCAGAGATGAAAATATTCTCGCTCGGAACTCCCATTTCCTCAGCAAGCTGACGGTGCGCGTCAAGATGTCTTAGCTCGCCGTGAATTGGCATAAAATATTTCGGTCTTGTCAGCGCGATCATAAGCTTCAGCTCCTCGCGGCAGGCATGTCCCGAAACGTGAACATCGTTTTCGGGGTCGTTCATTACCGAAATTCCGTTTGCAATGAGTGCGTTTATAATCTTGCTTACAGATTTTTCATTGCCGGGAATAGCGGTTGCGCTGATAACAACGAGGTCCTTTTTGCCAAGCGTTATGCGGTCGTGCGCACCGAACGCGAGGCGGTAGAGTGCGCTCATCGGCTCACCCTGAGAGCCTGTGGTGACGAGCGTCACCTTGTTTTCGGGATAGCGCGCAACGTCCTTGATGTCAATAAGCGTATTTTTCGGAACGTCCATATATCCAAGCTCGCTTGCCGCGTCGATAATGTTTACCATACTTCTGCCAAGCACGGCAACCTTTCGCCCGTGCTCTGCAGAAAGCGAAATTATCTGCTGAACGCGGTGAACGTTTGAAGAAAACGTCGCGATAACAATACGCTTGTCGGGATTGCGCGTGAAGATGTTTGAAAACGAGCGGCCAACGAGTTTTTCCGACGGGGTAAAGCCGGGGCGCTCAGCGTTTGTGGACTCGCTCATCAGCATAAGCACGCCCTCTTTTCCGATTTCACCGATACGGGTAACGTCCATCATATTTCCGTCAATAGGGGTCATATCGAGCTTGAAGTCGCCCGTATGGAAGATTACGCCGTGCGGGGTGCGGATAGCAAGTGCCGCGGCATCGGCTATTGAGTGGTTGACTCTCACAAATTCTACGGAGAACGCGCCAAGCTTCACTGTGTCGCCTGCCGAAACCGCGTGGAAACGCGGCTTTTCGGGGAGCTTATGCTCCTCAAGCTTGCGCTCTACTATACCGACGGTAAGCTTTGTTCCGTAAATCTCGGGATTTATTGAACGGAGCGCGTAGGGAATCGAGCCTATATGGTCCTCGTGACCGTGAGTGAGCAGAAGTCCTCGGATTTTCTCCTTGTTTTTCTCAAGATATGAGACGTCGGGGGTTACAAGGTCAATGCCGAGCATATCCTCATCGGGAAACGCTATGCCGCAATCGACGATTATGATGTCGTCCTCAAACTCGAACATCGTTATGTTCTTTCCGATTTCGTGAAGACCGCCAAGGCTTGCGATACGGAGCTTTGACGTGATTACGGGAGGCTTTTTAGGCGCTCGCGGCTTTCTTTTTGAATTTTTTTTGGGTTCAGGTGCCGCCGCAGTCTTTTTTACTGCTTCCTTTACCGTTTCCTTTGCCGCTTCGGGCGCCTTTTTTGCGCGCGGCTTGCGGTAATAGGGCTTTTTCGGCTTTGCCTTTTTATTGTTATTGTTGTTTTCGGGCATAATTCCTCCTTTGATTTTTTGCATAAAAACAGAACTGTCCTTTGGGCAGTTTAAAGGTTATAGCGGTTTCGAGCCATCCGCGAAACGCACAGGCGGAGACTGTACACCGATAAAATCTCTTATAAAACAATATTATTATACATCATATTTAATTACATTGCAATAGCAAAAAACAATAGCGAAAGCGCCATGCCAAAGCAGGTGCCGATTATGAAAAAAATCAGACCCCTTGCCGTGCGGCTGTCGCGAAAACGCGTGGTATTGCGGTCGACTATCCGCTCCGCCTCGCGCACGATTTCATCGTGTCCTCTTTTTTCAAACTCTCTTCGGACAAGAAAGTACGCCTCGTCGAACATCTGCGATTCCGTACCCTTAAGCAGAATTATTTTTCTCTCGCATCCGCGCATAAAAAATCACCTCTACGGAGTGATTTTTACCAGAATCGCCGCCGTTTATGCAATTAATTCCATATTTGCCTGATTCTTTGCGGTGACAAATTAACTGCTTCGCCTATATAATAATAGTATATCGGAAAGGAGCTTTGGCAATGGAGCTGATACGTATTTCGGAGAGCGCACTCAAGGTGACTCTCACAAAGGAGGATATGGAAAGCTATGATATAGTTTTCGAAACGCTTGACTATGAGAATATTGAAACACGCCTTGCGCTGACGGAAATTCTTGCCGAGGCAAAGAGAACCGCTGGATTTTTCGCGGACAGCGACAAGCTTTACATACAGGCGTTTTCCGACGGGGCAGGAGGCTGCGAGTTGTTTGTGAGTCGGGAGATGGAGGAGCGGCTTTATGAGTTTTCAAATCTTTCGCAGCTTCTGCTCGCGTGTGCGCGGCTGAAAAACTGCGGATATTCGGGGGAAAGTACGGTATTTCGCAAGCGTTATGGCGAAGGATATTTTCTGCAGCTTGCGAAAAAGGGTGATTACATATTTCTTTCGGAAATTGCAGAGCAAAGGCGCGTGCCGAAAGGCTTTCTCGGTGAGCATACCGAAAAGCTCTGTGACAGCGCGGTAGAGGTGCTTGGGGAATTGAAGTGAATTAAAGTTTACGGGAACACAAAACCCAACAAATGCGGTAGGGGACGGCGCCCTCGACGTCCCGTTTTTGCAATGGTTCGCGGGCTGTCGAAGGCGCCAGCCCCTACATTGTCATTGACATAGATGCTCTGCTAAACATTATTTTACCGTTGCAAACAAAAAACAGACCTTTCGGTCTGTTTTTTTAATATCTTGAGTCGGGGTCGACGGTTTCTCCGTTTATAACGCGGTTTGCATCCGCAATCGCCTTATAAAGAAGCGTATTTGAAAGGTAGAATTCGCCCTCTCCGTTTACCGTGTAGTAAACTCTTCTGTCCGAGTAGGGGTAGAAGCGGAGAACTCTCTTTTGTCCCGCCCTTGTCTTTACGGCAAGCTCAAGCAAAAGGTTGCTTTCGTCTGCCACAAGGTCGCTGACTTCCTTTTCGCTGAGCGTAACCGCACCGTCGTGCGTTACAAAGAGAAGCACCTTCCAGAAGTTACGGAAGTTTGAAATATCGGGAGTTTTGCCGCTCACGCTTTCAAAAACCGAGAGGTTTTCGTTTTTGTCGCCCGAAAGCAAAAAGTTTGCGTTTACGTCCTTGCCTTTAAGCGAAAGGGAAGAAACGTTCATAATATTTATCTGGAAAATCGAGGAGCTTACCCACTTGTCGAGGTCCCAGGTGAGGAAATCTGCGCAGATTGCATCAATTTTTGCGATAATTCCGAAGAGCGAGGAGGCAACGTAGTAAAAATAATTGCCGTTTTCGTCCTGCTGTCTTTCGCTGTAGGCAAGCAGATTTGAAACTACGCTTGACGGGTTGCCGTTTGAATCGAGAACCGTGCTGTCAAAGTAAAGCTGATATGCGGGTTTAAGCAGACCGTATTTTGCGAGGATTTCCTCGGTGAGGTCGATTGAGAGGACTTCTTTTCCTACGTATGAGCAGAACAGAGCAAGAACGTCGTCGTAGTTTTCGCCTGCGTCGTACTCTGCGGGGATGCTGAGTCTGTGTACGCTTGTCGCGGCAAGCTCGCTGCGCTGCTCGGGGTTAAGGTAGTCGGCTTTGAGGAAGATTTCTTCTCCGTGGAAAAGCACGAAATTGCGCACGAGATAGTAGCTTTTAAGGTCGGACGGATATGCGAGAAGCGGGTCGACAAGGTTTGTTACGGGTGCGAGAATATCATTTTCGATAGAATCGTCAAGCACGTAAACCGAGTTTCTGCCCTCATACCTTGCATAATATCCGCTGCCCGCAAGCGTTTCGTCGCCGACGTAGACGGTGTAGCGTTTGCCGTCAAGCGTGGTGAGAACGAAATACGCCTCGCTTTCACCCTCCGCAAGACCGTATTTTACAAAGTCTTCTTCGTTGACGCTTGCATTGAAGGTGGAGAGGGTATAGCCTGCATTGATTATCATCTGGGTGAGCTTTTCGCCGTTAAGCATTATATGCTCGTAGCCCTCGATTGCAAAGGAGCCGTTACCCTTGCCGATGATTTTGTAGCTTCCGTGAGAATTGTTCACAAAGATGCTTGCAACGTTTTCTGACTTCACGTGGTCAAACATCTGCACTCTGCCGCCAAAGCCCTCGACCTCGCCCGCCGCAAGAGTGGTTGTTTCTTCGGTGGAAACGGGCGCATTTGGCTCCGGGAGAATCACTACGGCATAGACTATGCCGAGAACGAGGCAAAGCGCAAGTATAACTGACGTTATAATGAGGCGGTTTCTCATCTGTACTTTCTCCTTGTGGTGATAACTACGCCGCAAACCGAGATAAAGAGGGGGAGAACGGTGACAAGCAGTGCCGTGTCGCGAGTTGCTTCAGATGCCGTCATATCCTCGATTTTGGTGTTCGAGAATTCTTTGAAAGGAATGTCTGCGGGCACCTTTTCTCTGCCCATAACGCGAAGCGCGTAGTAGAGAATGTCCTCGTTTGCATAGGTGTTAGACTCAAGGTAGTCCGCCGAGGTAAAGCGTGTGGTTGCCGCCGCAAGAACGTATGCGAAATAGTTATCGTTATTGCGGGTGTTCATATCGCGGGTTATTGTCATAAGATTGTAGGAGCCGCCGCGGTCAACCGTTTCACCCTCTGAAACTACAGATGCATTTTCGGTGGAAACAAGCACTGCGCCGATTTCGCGGTAGGCATTGTTTCCGCTGTAGATATACGAGTTTGTGGAGGCGTTCTCCTCGTCGCGTCCCTCGGTGTAAAGCGCGGAGATATATACGGGAGATGCGTTTTTGACAATGGTTTTCGGGGGTGTGGGAAGCGAGCTTATATCCTTATGCACGCTTGATGCGAGAGTACCCGACGGGTAGGAGGCAACAAGAGCCGTGCCGTCGAGAGTGATAGAGTTCTGCGTGTCGGTAACTACGCCATCTCCAAAGACTATACCCCATTCGTAGAGGAATTCCTCAAGGTTTTTGAGGTAGTCGGTTGTGGGGTCCTTGAACACCATAAGAGTGCCGGCGTTTTCAAGAAACTCGTCGATTTTCGCAATTTCTGAAACTGCGTCCTTGTCGTAGATGTTGTAGCCCGCAAAGTCCCATTTGGGATCGTTGATGATGAGCATACGGCAGTCCTTTGGGACGTCCTCTGTCGCAAGGTCGATTGTTTTTACGTCGAAGCCCGCCTTGACAATTGTGTTGACAAACGCCGCGTCAAAGCTTTCACCGTGGCGGGTAGTGAAGTAGGCGGAGGGAGTTTCGTCTGCGGTTACGGCAAGGAATGCTGCGGCAAAGATTTCTTCGCCGTTGTACGCCCATACGTTACCGGTATTTGTGTCGGTGATGTAGAATGCATCAGCCGCGTAAACGCGGAAGTCACCGGGGGCATCTCCCTCGGCACGCTTTGTGGCGTCTCCGCGCTCAACGATAACGTTGGTAGGGGTAATCGCAGAAACCGTGTTGTACTTGTATTCCTTGAGAAGCTGCGGCTCAAGAATCGAGTTTATATAGCGCACGTGTACGTTCGGGAATTCCTTTTCAAGCTCTTTTGCCGTGCGGCTGATATAGCTCATTGTTTTTGACTCGTCAATATAGTCTTCATCGTGGCAGAAGGTTACGGTAACCTCGCCCTCGACAGTACCGATAAATTCCTTTGCCTCCTCGGAAAGCGTCCACAGAGAGGTGTCGGTGAGGTCGATATAGAGCGAGTAGCGGGTTGCAAGCACGCTGAAAGCCGCGTTAAGCAGCATAACGAGGACTATAACCGCCGCGGTAAATGCCGCAGAGGCGGTTGAATATCTGAAATTTCTTCTCTTTAAAATATTCATCTTCGCACCTCCTTTACGCGCCGTAGCGGCGGCGTTCGTAAATCCTGCAGGTCACAAAGAGGAATACGAAGCATACCGAAATATAGTAGAAAAGTGCGGCAAAATCGAAAAAGCCGTTTGTAAAGTTCTGGTATCTTGTGAGGATGGAGAACCAGCCGAGTACAAGTCTTACGGGATACCAGGGAATAAATGAGTTGAGAAAGCCTATTCCGAGCATCGCAAGCAGAATGCCGAAGGTGCCGATAGCCGCGGCAAGCTGATTTTCGGTGAGAGCCGAAACAAACATACCTACGGCGATAAAGGCTGCGCCGACAAGCGAAATTGCGATGATGTTGCCGAGGATGATGCCGCCCTCGGGGTCACTGTAGCGGAAAAGAGTAAGGTATGCGACCGAGCAGAGCAGGTTTGCGCCAAGGAATACGGTAAACGCGGCAAGAAACTTTGCAAAAACCATTTCTCCGATTGAGATTGGCGCGGTTAAAAGAAGCTGCTCGGTCTTAAGCTTTCTTTCCTCGGAAAAGAGCTTCATCGTGAGTACGGGGAGCGCAATCATAAGGATGAAAAGCATTATGGTAAAGTAGTTTGAAACGTCGTTTGTGTAGGAGAGCAGGGTAGTGAGCGAAAATGCCACTGCCGAAAGCGCGATTATAACGCCGAGGAAAACGTAGCCGACCGCACTTATAAAATAAGAGCGAAGTTCTCTTTTGTAGATAGCGAGCATTACTTTTCCTCCTTGTCAATAAGTTTGATAAATACATCTTCAAGGCTCATTCCGATAGCCTCGAGACCCATCAGCGGCCAGTTCTTGTCCGCGAGCGCATAGAAAAGCGCCTTGCGGATATCTATTCCGCTCTCGGCTTCGATAGCAAATGCAACCGAGTCGCCCTCGCGCTCGGAGAGTGCCTCGCAGTCGACAACGCCCGGCAGTGTGCGCAAAAGCGAAAGAACCTCGCTTTGCGGGCCGCAGATAAGCGCCTTGTAACGGCGGTTGTCCTTGATAAACTGATTGATTTCCTCCGTCTTGCCGTCGGCAACGATTCTGCCGTGGTCAATGATAATCATTCTGTCGCAGACCGCCTGCGCCTCGGAGAGAATGTGCGTGGAGAGAATAACCGT
>JAFYPS010000235.1 GCA_017547395.1 Clostridia bacterium | reverse complement strand
TGTAAGCAGTGCGCTTGAAATAATAACGTGATACTACTATTCCCCACGGAATTGCAATTACCGCCCAAAGCGCGAACAGCCACCATATTCCCTTGGTTATCCACAGTATGATGCTCACCCACTGAAGTGCGGTTACGGGAATACCCGTCAGCACCATTGTCCATCTCATTTTACGAAGTTTCTTTTTGTTTTCCATAATGTGAGCTACGTCACCAATCGTTTTCACGGAGAAATTTTCAGCCTTTTTGAGTAGTCCGTTAAGCTCGTTTAAGCGGTCGAGCTTTTTTTGCTTTTCGTTGATCTCACCCTGAAGCAGCTTCGCCTGCTCGGCAAAGATAAGATGCACGACCTCTTCGGAGTTTTCTTCCTTCATAAGCTTGCCGATCGTATCAAGCGGTAAATCAAGCTCGCGAAGAAAACAAATTATCTTCATTTGAGATAGGTCGTCCTCGCTGTAAAGACGTCTGCCGCCCTCGCTTAAATCACTCGGCACAAGTATGCCGCGTGTGTCGTAATACTGCACCGTGCGAACGGACACACCGCAAAGCTTTGCTATTTCTCCCGTCGTATATTTTGACATAGCCTTTTCACCTCCTTGATGCCATTATACATCATTACGCCGCGTAACAAGCAACCCCTGACGTTAGGGGATTTTTTATTTTCACTGAAATTTTATTTGTCTTTATTAGTATATCATAGGTACATAACGGTGTCAAGTGCACCGCGCGGCTTGTTTTTTACCAAATTGATTATTATCTATTGAAAAAATCCAAATCATGTGATACAATGAAAAAGCAGGCTGTCCGCAACCTCAAAAGCACATCAAAGGGGAACACCAAAATGAACATCAGAGAAGAATCACTTAAAAAGCATTACGAATGGAAGGGCAAGATCGAGGTAGTCGCGCGCTGTCCCATAAACACGCGCGAGGACCTTTCGCTCGCGTATACCCCTGGCGTTGCCGAGCCTTGCCTTGAAATAAATAAAGACGCTAACAAGTCCTACGAGCTGACTCGCCGCGCGAATTTAGTAGCAGTCATCACCGACGGAACGGCAGTGCTCGGTCTCGGCGATATCGGTCCCGAAGCAGGCATGCCCGTTATGGAAGGCAAGTGCGCACTTTTCAAGAGCTTCGCTGACGTTGATGCGTTTCCGATTTGCGTAAAGAGCAAGGACGTTGACGAAATAGTACGTACCATCGAGCTTATTTCGGGAAGCTTCGGCGGCATAAATCTTGAGGACATCAGCGCGCCGAGATGCTTTGAGATAGAGCGACGACTCAAAGAGGTTTGCGATATTCCCGTGTTCCACGATGACCAGCACGGTACAGCAATCGTTGTCGCGGCGGCGCTTATAAACGCGCTGAAGCTCGTTAAAAAGGATATGGACAAGGTCAAGGTAGTCATCAACGGCGCGGGAAGCGCGGGTATTGCTATCTGCCGCCACCTTTTGGATATCGGAATAAAGAACGTCACCATGGTTGACCGCTTCGGTATCATTGCACGCGATATGGACGGGCTTAACGTCCCTCACGCTGAAATTGCAAAGCTTACCAATGCAGAAATGCTTCACGGTACTCTTGCCGATGCAATGGTTGGCGCTGATGTGTTCATCGGCGTTTCCGCACCGAATATCGTAAGCGAGGAGATGGTAAAATCCATGGCGGACGATGCTATAGTATTCCCGATGGCAAACCCGTCGCCCGAAATAATGCCCGACAAGGCAAAAGCGGCAGGTGCAAGAGTGGTCGGAACGGGACGCTCGGATTTTCCCAACCAGATAAATAACGTGCTCGCCTTCCCAGGCATCTTCCGCGGCGCACTTGACTGTAGAGCAAGATGCATAAACGACGAAATGAAGGTCGCGGCATCATACGCGCTCGCGTCACTCATCCCCGAAAACCAGCTTTCAGAGGAAAATATCATAGTTTCCGCGCTCAACAAGAGCGTTGCCGCATCCGTTGCCGATGCCGTTATGAAGGCGGCAAGAGAAACAGGCGCGGCGAGAATTTAAACATAGACCAACAAACGAAGAACCAACTGTACGGTTGGTTCTTTTTGCTTATATAATTATCAAACATCAATTCAGATGCCTTAAATCCGCCAAGGCAACCGATCAGAGCGCAAAACAGACCGCTTGGAAAATGCGTCACACTTTTTCAAAATAATGTGCTATAATCTATTTGAAAATCTATGTTAGGGGGTATACGAAAGTGATAAAAACAATTAACTTAACAAAAAAATATAAAGATTTGATTGCCGTTGATCGTCTTAATTTGGAAATCCAATCGGGCGAGCTGTTTGCCCTTCTCGGTGTCAACGGCGCGGGAAAAACAACAACTATCAAAATGCTGTCCTGCCTCACAAAGCCCACAGACGGCGATGCTTATGTTGGGCAAAGCAGCATAATCCGCGATGAAATAAAAGTTAAGAGCATTATCGGCGTTTCGCCGCAGGAGACCGCCGTCGCTCCAAACTTGTCCGTTAAAGAAAATCTGGAGCTTATATGCGGTATTCACGGCTTTTCAAAAAAGAAAACCAGCGAAAAAATAGCGGAGATTTCGGATAAGTTTAACCTTAACGAAATTCTTTCAAAAAGAGCAGGAAAACTCTCTGGCGGCACACAGCGCAGAGTGAGTATAGCAATG
>JAFYPS010000234.1 GCA_017547395.1 Clostridia bacterium | reverse complement strand
GGAGCTGCTCGTCGGTGAGCTGACGGTGAGTGGTGCTTGCGGGGTGAAGCACGCAGGTACGCGCATCGGCAACGTGAACCACGATAGCCGCGAGCTTAAGCGAGTCCATAAAGGTGGTTGCAGCACTTCTTCCGTCTTTAAGACCGAAGGAAATAACGCCGGATGCACCGGTAAGATATTTTTTTGCCGTTTCGTATTCGCTGTCACCCTCAAGGAAAGGATAGTTTACAAAGGAAACCTTGGGATGGTTTTTAAGATATTTTGCAACGGCAAGAGCGTTCCGGCAGTGGCGTTCCATACGGAGAGCGAGCGTTTCGGTGCCGAGATTGAGAATGTATGTGCCAAAGGGAGAGGGAGTTGCACCGAGGTCGCGCATCATCTGTACACGTGCCTTGGTGATGTAAGCGGCATTTCCGAACTGCTCTGTGTAGATTACGCCGTGATATGACTCGTCGGGCGTGGTAAGGCAGTCGAATTTACCGCTCTTCGACCAGTCAAATTTACCGCCGTCAACGATAACACCGCCAACGACTGCTGCATGACCGTCGAGGTACTTGGTAGTAGAGTGCATAACAATGTCGGCACCGTGCTCAAACGGGCGACAGAGTACGGGGGTTGCAAAGGTGTTGTCCACAATAAGCGGAACACCGTTTGCGTGTGCGATGTCTGCAAATCGGCTGATATCGAGAACCTTGAGCGCGGGATTTGCGATAGTTTCGCCGAAAAGCGCCTTGGTTTTTTCGTCAAAGAGAGCGTTTATTTCATCATCGCTCATATCGGGGGTAGCAAAACGCACCTCAATACCGAGTTTTTTCATCGTAACGGCAAAGAGGTTTACCGTGCCGCCGTATATACTTGAAAGGCTGACGAAATTGTCGCCCGCGGACGCGATGTTGGCAATAGAAATAAAGCTTGCCGCCTGTCCTGAAGAAGTGCAGAGTGCGCCAACGCCACCCTCGAGAGAAGCAATTTTCGCTTCAACTGCCGCGACAGTCGGATTTGAAATTCTCGAGTACATATGTCCGTCGCTCTTGAGGTCGAAAAGGTCGCCGAGCGCGTCGGAGGAATCGTATTTGTATGTGGTACTCTGATATATAGGCAGAACGCGCGGTTCACCCGATTTAGGGCTGTAGCCCTCCTGCAGACATTTGGTATCGATATGCATTTTTTGTACCTCGCGAAAAAAGTTTTTACTATTATATCACATATGTCAAGGCAAGAACAGAGTTTTTGCAAGATTTTTGAAAATATTTTGGCAGTTTTTGTGTTGCTTTTGTTGTTTAAAAGGGATAAAATTGAATTATGAAATGAAATCAGGAGGAACGGGAATGACCGAAATTATTAGAAGCAGCGAAGGTTACGTTATCGCGATTGACGGAAAGCCTTATGCAAAAATACTTGCAGTCGAAGGTGCTACCGATACTTTTGAGAAAATTGAGGACGGCGCGTGGAAGTGGCACCGTCATACAGACAGGGCTACCGACCGTATGAGAATGGAAATTGTGCTTATCGGCGAGCCGACGTTTACAATGGTTCCCGCAGTAAGCTATAACGGCAACGGCTGGGGCAATACTCCCGAATACGTTGGCGATTTTGCAGAGGACGGCACCCCGTGGAGCTGGGCTTCTCACCGTGCAACGATTCCGTCTTGCACGTATAGTGAAAACGATCATATCAGCATTGCCCTTATGGCTGAGCCTAACTCAAACTCCGCATGCTCGCTTTATAAAGTCGACGAGGGCAAAAAGCACGTGCTTATTTTCCCTGAGGAGGAGCAGCCTAAAACGCTTCAGCGCCATTTCTGGGGAGATGCTTTTCAGGGCACAATGGAGCCTGCAAGCGACTTTGTGGGCATAATTCACACCGCAGAGTCTGACGGCACAAAGCATCGCTACAAGGGACTTCTTGACTTTGCATGGCGTTATTACGGTCACGCAATTTCCGCACCGCGCAAGGCAGAGGAGCTTTACCGCCTTTCTATTGCATATTGTCGCTATCTTTTTGAGCGCGAAAAGGACGGCTTTGCGGGCTTTACTATGGGGGCGCAGTGGCATATCGGCACAACGAGCTATAAGAAGACAGAGCATCGCTATGAGATAGGCTGGGTAGGACAGAGTGCCTCTATGGCAAATGCATATATTTACGACTACATTCAGACAGGCGATAAGGAGAAGCTTGACGTTGCTGTTGAGGTTCACGATTCCTGGATACGTCAGGAGAAATATCCCGCGGGACACTTTGCATCGAGAATAGATTTTGACCCGTGGAGATACGTCGACTTTGAAAATATGAAGGAAGAGGATATCGACCGCTACAGCATTGGCGAATGTACCTATGAAACGTTCAAAAACAGCATTGGCAAAAAGTTCCGACGCGCTCCCGACGGGCAGATTCTCCTCCGAAACGACGCTTGCAATCTCGGTACGGGTGCCGACGGATATTTTGAGGCGTACGATCTGCTTTCTTCTATTGGTATAGATAAGCCCGAATATCTTAAGGCGGCTCTTGACGCGTGCGATTTTGCGCTTGCAAATCAGGATGAGGACGGCTCGTTTGCAAAGGCATGGGACGATGACGGAAAAGTGCTTGCCAAAAAGGGAACTGTCGCGTGTTTTCTAATTCTCCCAATACTTACCGCGTACAAAAAGAGCGGGGACAAGAAGTATCTTGACAGTGCAGTGCGCGCGTTTGATTTTTACTATGACGAGCTTGAGCGAGAGGGCTTCACTACCGCAGGTGCGCTCGACACCAACAGTATAGACAAGGAATCCTCATCACCGCTTTTGCGGGACGCGCTTGAACTCTATGAAATAACGGGAGACAGAAAGTACGTTGCAAAAGCTGAGAAGATTGCCTGGTATCTTTGCACGTGGATGATGCATTTTACCGTTGAATATCCAAAGGACTGCCTGATCTCAAAGATGGGATACGACACTTTTGGCTCTACCTCTGTTTCCACTCCTCATCAGGCAATGGACCAGTATGCACTCCGCGACGTGCTGTCAT
>JAFYPS010000233.1 GCA_017547395.1 Clostridia bacterium | reverse complement strand
GCGATTTTAATTATCCTCTGTGTTATCGGGTACTCGTGCATAGGTTTCACAGCCCTTCTCTGTCATAACAGGGGTATATTCCGGATCCATTGAAAGACATTTTTTCGGGCAAGCGTCAACACAGTTTGAACACTGAACACACATAGCGCGAACAATGCTCCAGCTCTTTGCTGCTCTGTCGACCTTAATTGCATCTGCCGGACACTTGCGTGCGCAAAGTGAGCAGTAAATGCAGTCGGTCTCGTCAAAAATAACGTGTCCGCGAGCATTTGCGAAAAATTCCTTCTGCACCTTGGGGTAATTTCTGGTTACCGGTTTTGAAAACAAATTCTTAACCGCGGTTTTTGTAAATTCTGCAAATCCCATTTAAGCTTCCCCCTTATCTCTCTGTGCAGCTGATGCACGGGTCAATGGTGAGCACCAGCATAGGCACATCCGCAAGATCGCAACCCGGAAGAGTTGCAAGAAGAGCTCCTAAGTTAGCAAAGGTAGGTGTGCGTACACGGAAACGCTCCAAGAACTTAGTGCCGTTGCCGCGAACATAGTAAACAGCCTCACCACGTGGCTGCTCAACACGGGAAAAATACTCACCATTAGGCACCTGAGTTGCCGCTATCTTAATGGAAGCTTCGCCCTCGGGCATAACGCTTGCTGCTGCCTTTATAATCTCAACGGACTGATAAATCTCACGAAGACGAACAAGGCATCGCGCATAGCAATCGCCTGCGGTTTCGATAATCGGCTCTACCTCGGGAATCTTATCGTATGCCGCATAACCTAATTTTCTCATATCGGTAGCAATACCGGATCCGCGGGCAACAGGGCCTACCGAACCAAGTTCAAAAATCTTTTCCTTGGAAAGTACGCCAACGCCGCAAAGACGGCTCTTAACGGTATAGTTATCAAAAAATACGCGCTCGAAATCCTTCAAATCGGAAACAACGCCCTCAAGCACGGTGATGATTTTCTTCATATCGTCTGCAGATATATCTCGACGGACACCGCCGACTTTACAAACTGAGAAAATTACACGACCTCCGGTAGTCATTTCAAAAATATCTAAAACTCGCTCGCGCAAGCGCCAGCACTGATAGAATAAGCTCTCAAATCCAAAAGCATCAGCAAGAAGACCCAGCCATAAAAGATGGCTGTGCATTCTGGAAAGCTCTGCCCAAATTGTACGTAAAAATTCTGCTCTCGGCGGAATTTCAACGTTCATAATAGCCTCTACTGCCTGGCAGTAGCCTGAACCGTGCTGAAAACTGCAGATGCCGCAAATGCGTTCTGCCACGTAAACATACTCGGTATATTCGCGCTTTTCAACAAGCTTTTCAAGTCCACGGTGCACGAAACCGATACTTGGAATCGCCTCAACAACTCGCTCGTCCTCAAGGACTAAGTCAAGGTGAATCGGCTCGGGAAGCACCGGATGCTGAGGACCGAAAGGTACAATACTTCTTTTTGACATATCTTTAGTCCTCCTTAATCGGTGAGAAGGGGCTCTTTATCGCGGTACGGTAAAAGCTGCCTTCATAATCGGTTGTCATATGCAAAATTTTAACACCGTGCAAGTCATGCATCTCATTTTCATATAAAAAAGCAGGAGCATATACACGACTAATGCTCATAATCTCCTCATCCGGGTCGATTTCGCATTTTAAATTGACAAATTCATAGTCACGGCCGAAAGAATAGTCAAGTACAAGCTTGTCAGCTACGCGAGTAGCGCAAATCTGGACAAGACGATACTTTTCGTCGTGAAGGCGGTTTGCGTTTTCAAGCAAATCGTTTTTAGAAATCATAATACTATTGTCCATTACCTGCTACCGCCTTTCTTGTTCTTTTCTTTTCGCGCTCGTGGTCTAATTTCTGCTGAAGAATCTCGCAGGCCTTTGCAACACCGTCAATAATCGCCTCAGGACGTGCTGCGCAGCCGGGTACGTAAACATCTACCGGCAACACGGTGTCAACGCCGCCCTGCACGTTGTAGCAATCTTTGAATACGCCACCGGAAAGAGCGCAAATGCCGATAGCAACAACAACTTTGGGGCTTGCCATCTGATTGTAAATCTGCCAGAGTACCGGCGCGCTCTGCTCATTTACCGAGCCGGTAACAAGCAGAATATCCGCGTGCTTGGGGTTGCCTGTATTCACGATACCAAGTCGCTCCACATCGTAGATAGGTGTGAGGCAGGCAAGGGTTTCAATATCACAGCCGTTACAGCTTGTTCCGTCGTAATGGATAATCCACGGTGACTTTTTAATAGAACTCATGTACCTACACCTCTTTCTACATAAAAATTGAAATAACCAAAAGGTTCAAAAATGCAACGGTGGCAGTCAAGAACCAAGAGGTCTTGAACATGCTTTGCCATTTAACACGGGCACTTGAGTTGTCGATAACGATTTCAGTTAGGAAAATAATAACAAATGCAGCCGCAAAAATCGGAAGACTCCAAATAGAATTGAAGCCGAAGAACAAATACACAAATCCCCAGATAAGGATGGTCTCGTACCAGTGTGTAATCTCAATAATTGCAAGAGAGGGGCCGGAAATCTCAGTAGTTACACCCTTAACAATTTCCTGATGTGCATGGGGTGATGTGCTTATATCAAAAGGTGACTTGCGGAGCTTGATTGTTAAAATATAAAGGAATACTGCAAATACGCCCGGGAGATATATAACATTGGGGAAAGTTCCGCCTACAATAGTTGAAACGTCAAAAGATCCTTCAACCATATAAAAGCCTACTGCG
>JAFYPS010000232.1 GCA_017547395.1 Clostridia bacterium | reverse complement strand
TTTGACGGTATTGCGCTTGCTTCGTCTGCAACTATAGCGGTGTGCGCAGTTTTAAACTTTATTCTTCTTTCAAAAGACGGAGCATTGCTCGGTATAAAAGATGCTGCAGACCTTGTGAAATCACTTGTCGCAACTTTGTTTATGTGTGCTGCGGTAGGTGCGATACTTTATTTTACGAACTTGCCTGACATCATTACCGCTTGTATTTGCGGTGCGACAGGCGTGGTAATTTATGCAATAGCGTTAATTTTGCTTTCTCCAACTGAAATCCGTGAGCTTATAAGAGGTAAAAATGATTAAAGTAATTCATGTAATCAGCGACACAAATATTGGCGGTGCAGGCACGGTTCTGCTCACAACACTTTATAACATTGACCGCAGTAAATTCGACGTCAAGGTTGTGCTTCCCGCGGGAAGTGCGCTTATCCCGCGTCTTGACGCACTTGGATTCGAGCACGTAGCTACGAAAGGCGGCGCCGATAAGTCGTTTGACATAGGCGCGGTAAGCGAGTTTATCAGGATTTTCAAATCCGAAAAGCCTGATATAGTCCACACTCATGCGGCGTTTTCTGCACGTATTGCCGCATTCCTTTGCGGTATACGCGTCCGCGTGCATACACGTCACTCTACCTTTGCACCCCGTCCTATTCTTACAAGGTTTCCTATGCGTAATATCTGCGGATTTGTAAACAATACACTTTCTACCACTATGGTGGCAGTTTCCGAATCTACCAAGGAAAACCTCACTGCGATGGGGGCAAATCCCAAAAAAATCGAGATTATAATCAACGGTGCCGAGCCGCTTCGCAACGTTTCGAAAGAAGAGGACGATGCGCTTCGCGAAAAACTCGGAATAAAGAGCGGCGATTTTGTAATGGGTATGTCCGCCCGTCTTGAAGAGGTAAAGGGGCATATCTATCTTATTGAAGCCGCAAGAATTCTGAAGGAGCGCGGTGCAAACAACATAAAAGTGCTGATTATAGGCACGGGCGCGACTGAAAAAATGCTTAAAGAAAAAACCGCGGAATACGGACTTGAAAACGAGGTTCTTTTCCCTGGCTTTGTGAGTGACGTTGCACCATACATCAGTGTTATGGACGTAATTGTAAACTGTTCTTTCGGAACGGAGGCGACCAGTATGGCGCTTATCGAGGCTATGAGCCTTGCAAAGCCTGCAGTTGCTACCGATTACGGCGGAAATGCTTTTATTATTGAAAACGGCAAAAACGGTTTTATTATTCCGCAAAAGAGTGCATCAAACCTTGCTGAAGCACTGCTTAAGCTTATCGACAACCCCGAAAAAAGAGTCGAAATGGCAAAGGTTGCGTATTCCAAGTACATCTGCCGTCTGACGGGCAAGATTATGACCGGTAAGGTTGAAAAACTTTACGAGGATGAGTATAACAAGAGATGCAAGAAATAAGGCTGTATAGCTCGCGAGCAGCAAGGGGCGCTGCGGCTTTACTGTGCATTCTGTGGGCTGCTTTGATTTTCTCTATGTCGGCGGAACCCGCTACGGTGTCTGCAGACAGAAGCGGGGGTGTTACCGAAAAGGTAATGTTGCTGCTTGTTCCTGATTTTGAGGAAAAGTCGGAAGCAGAAAAAGCGGAAATGCTTTCAGCCGCAGACCACGTAATAAGAAAAACAGCTCATTTTTGTATTTTCGGTGTGCTTGGGGGACTGTCTGTTTTCATTTCCCTTGGATATTTCGCAAAAAAGAGCGCGCATATTGTCCGTTCGGAAGTATTTTGCGCACTGTACGCGGCAAGTGATGAGATTCATCAGTACTTTGTGCCCGGACGCGGTCCCAAGCTTACCGACGTGGTGATTGACAGTGTCGGTGCTTTTTGCGGCATAGCCTTTATTCTGATTGTCGCACTAAAATGGAAGGAAAGAAAAAATGGATCATAAAGAAAGAGCAGGAGAACTGTTTATTGAAGGTTATAACTGCGCTCAGGCAGTTGCGATAGCGTTTTGCGACCTTACGGGCTACAGTGAAAGGGAAACAGCAAGACTTGCCTCGCCATTTGGCGGCGGTATGGGACGTATGCGTGAGGTTTGCGGTGCAGTAAGCGGAATGTTTATGGTTCTCGGCGCGCTTTACGGCTATGACGGGAATGCAGACAATGAAGAGAAAAAGGAACTCTATGCAAGAGTTCAGAGCCTTGCCGCAAAGTTCCGTGAAACTGCAGGCAGCATTGTCTGCCGCGAGATTTTAAAGAATCCTCCGTCAGATCCGGCACCCGCCGAAAGAACCGCAGAGTTTTACAGAGTACGTCCGTGTACAAGAATGGTAATGCTTGCCGCGGGACTTCTTGACGAGTTTATAGCAGAAAATCCGTTGCAGAAATAAATCGGGGAAAAACAGTGCATAATATAGAAAAAATCGGCAGTATGATGTGCCCGATTTGCAAGAGCAAGCTCATATTTAACGGAGGCTCGCTTTCTTGCCTCGGGGTGAGAAGCCATAATTTTGACAGGGCTAAAAGCGGGTACGTAAATCTCAATACACGTTCTTCGGCAAGCGGCGACGACA
>JAFYPS010000231.1 GCA_017547395.1 Clostridia bacterium | reverse complement strand
GGTCCTCTTTGACACACTTCCCTACAGCGATTTCAACGCGCTTCTTACGTACATAAATCAGATTCTTATGTCACTTATGATGGTTACTATGCTCTTTATGAGTTCGTCACGCGCTGCCGCTTCTGCAAAGCGTATCGGCGAAGTTCTTGACGAGGCTATAGACATAAATGACGACGGTGCAACTAAAAAAGATCTTTCTGTAGAAAACGGCTCTGTAGAGTTTAAAAACGTAAGCTTCCGTTACTATAAAAACAGTCCCGACTGCGTGCTTAAAAACATTAATTTACGCGTAAACGCAGGAGAAACTCTCGGAATTATCGGTGGTACGGGAAGCGGAAAAACCACTCTCGTTTCACTTATCCCGCGACTTTACGATACCGACGAGGGTGAGGTTCTTATTGACGGTGTGAACGTACGCGATTACTCGCTCTATTCTCTTCGCGAAGGCATCGGTATGGTACTGCAGAAGAATCTCCTCTTTTCAGGCTCAATCAAGGAAAATCTCCGTTGGGGCGACGAAGCTGCAACTCTTGAAGATATGCGCGAAGCAGCAGACTCTGCTCAGGCAGACAGATTTATACAAACGTTTGACGGCGGATACGACTACGAAATAGAACGCGGAGGCGCAAACGTTTCGGGCGGTCAGAAACAGCGTCTTTGCATTGCGCGTGCGCTCCTTAAAAAACCGAAAATACTCATCCTCGACGACTCAACAAGCGCAGTTGACACTGCAACCGAGGCGAAAATCCGCGAGGCATTTGCAACTACACTTAAAAACTCGACAAAAATCATTATCGCTCAGCGAATCACCTCTGTTATGAACGCAGACCGTATTTTAGTTCTTGACGACGGAGAAATTGCAGGTCTTGGCACACACGAGGAACTGCTTGCCGCTTGCGGACCGTACAAAGAAATTTACACGCTCCAGATGGAGAATAAGGGGGTGGGTCTCGATGGCTAAACGTACGTTAAATGACCTTCAAAGACAGTACAATTCTTCAGCCGCAAGTAGCAAAGGCGGTATGCCGATAATGCGCGGTCCCGGCGGAAGAGGCCCCGGTGGCCCCGGCGGCAGAGGTATGACAGTAGTAAAACCGAAAGGCGACGCTAAAAAGATAATAGGCAGACTTCTCGCATACATTGGCGCATACAAATATATGCTTCTCGCAGCTCTGATTTTTCTTTTTCTCTCGGCAATTTCAGGCGCGGCTGCATCCTATCCCTTGCGCTTCATTCTCAACGTACTTACAGGAGATATCCCCACAGCCGACACAAACGAGGCTATTGCCAAAATTCTCGGCTATATGGGAATTCTCGGTGGAATCTACCTCATCAATATCACTACGACATACTGTCAGGCGAAAATGATGCTCTACATTTCACAGAACTCGATAAAGAAACTCCGCCGAGATCTTTTTGAAAAGGTTCAAAAACTCCCTCTCCGCTTCTTTGACAACGAAAGCCACGGCGAAATTATGAGCCGATTTACAAATGACGTTGACAATATCGCTATTATGCTCGACCATACGCTTACAAGTCTTGTTGCGGGCATTACTACTCTTGTGGCAACCTTCATTTTTATGTGTGTCACAAACATCTGGCTGACGGTAATAACAATCGTTTTCATCCCGATTTTTACCTTTGGCGGTATGGCTATCACCAAACGTTCACGTAAATATTACTCTTCGCAGCAGGCGGCACTCGGTGCGGTAAACGGATACGTTGAAGAAACCGTTTCCGGACAGAAGGTTGTAAAGGTATTCAACCACGAGGATACGTGCATCGACGAGTTTGCTCTGCTCAATGACGACCTCAGAGAAAAGCAGATCGGTGCGCAATTCTATGGCGGCATAATGGGCCCAGTTATGGGTAACACAAGCCAGATAAGCTATTCAATCACCGCCGGTATCGGCGGCCTTCTCTGTCTGCTTGGCAGATTTGACCTTGGCGGTCTTGCGATTTTCGTTGACTATTCAAGAAAGTTTGCACGCCCGATAAATGAAATTTCTATGCAGATGAACACTATTTTCTCTGCCCTTGCAGGTGCTGAGCGCGTATTTGATATTCTCGACCGCACAGAAGAAGAGCCTGACAGAGAAAACGCGTCCGATATGCCGAATATGCGCGGATACGTAAAGCTTAACAACGTAACGTTCGGCTACGTTCCCGAAAAGACGGTTTTAAAGAACATCTCTCTTTATGCAAAGCCGGGACAGAAAATTGCTTTTGTAGGCTCAACGGGAGCCGGTAAAACAACCATTACAAATCTGCTTAATCGCTTCTACGACATCGACTCCGGCGAAATCACGATTGACGACGTAAACATCCGTGACATCAAACGCGCCGTTCTCAGAAAAAATATTGCTATGGTGCTTCAGGACACACATCTGTTCACCGGAACGGTAATGGAAAACATCCGTTACGGCCGTCCCGATGCAACCGACGAAGAAGTAATAGCAGCGGCAAAGACGGCAAGCGCACATAGCTTTATTATGCGTCTTGAGCACGGCTACGACACCGTTATCACAGGTGACGGTGCAAACCTCTCTCAAGGTCAGCGTCAGCTACTCAATATTGCACGTGCCGCAGTTTCAAAGGCTCCTATCCTTATTCTTGACGAAGCAACAAGCTCTGTTGACACACGAACCGAGCGACACATTGAGCACGGTATGGACCGACTTATGCAGGACAGAACAACGTTTGTTATTGCGCACCGTCTTTCAACCGTACGAAATGCAAATGCTATTATGGTTCTCGAAAAAGGTGAAATTATCGAGCGAGGAACGCATGACGAGCTTCTCGAAATGAAAGGCAGATACTACGAGCTTTATACAGGCAAAAAGAAACTTGATTAACACAAAAAAAGAACCGCTATAGCGGTTCTTTTTTATTCTTTGGAAGTCTTAACAGCCACGGCAGTGCGCCAAGCGGCAGCATTGCAAACGGGAATCTGTAAAGAAACATAGATATTTTAGCGCTGATTTTACTTATTACAGGAATGTTTCCGCCAAGTGAAAAGGATAGTGAATGAGAGCCGTCTGACGTCAGCATTTTCATCTCCTCTATAGCGAGTACGGCAAAAGAAATCAGCATAGGCAAAAGCAATATCAACAATGCCGCCAGAAGTACAAATGCTACTATCCTGACTTTTTTCTTTGCCGGAAACTGCGGCGGCTTAGCACCAAGGAAAAGTCCGCACGCGCAAAGAATCAGCCACCCCAAAAAGAAGTACATAAGAGGCATTACAACTCCGCGAAGAATATACAGCGGTGACATTACGTAGTAAAATACTGCAAGCCTTTTCAGATGCGGCATCGCTATAAACATAGCAATCCACGCCATAGCAATAACTGTCGCGATTATAATAAACTTTCCAAGCACCTTTTTATCCTTTGGCGACCGCTCTTTCCCGTATATAATTTCATTTATTTCTACATCTAAAGCTTCCGCAATGCTCACCAGTATCTCAATATCGGGACGTGACTTACCGGTTTCGTAATTTGATACAGTCTGTCTTGTAACAAACAGTTTTTCGGCAAGCTCATCCTGAGTCATCTTTTTTCTGATACGTGCCGCCTTTATGTTTTTCCCAACGGTATACAAATTCATCACCCCTTTGCTAATGAAATTATAGCATATATCTTTCTTTTTGTCACGCAAAGAGTCTTTGCACAGTAAATTAAAGTTTTAATCACTTCAAAGTCCTTTGGACTTTGAAGTGGAGAGGCTCGATTACTCGCGTGCGGCTCACCGCCGCCGAGCCTTTAAGGAGTTTTTTCGTCGGGAAACCCGCCGAAAAAACGGGGATTTTATTCGCGTGTAAACAATAATTTAACAGACTCTTTTACAAACAAAAATCCGAGGCAGAAGCCTCGGATTTTCTATTAAAGTTTAATTACTTATCTATTTCTGCGTCGGGAGCGTTCTTCTTAACGCTTTCAATTCCGTTAAGGCAGCTATCCTTGGCGGTGTAGCCTTCGGAGGTTGCGATAACTTCGCCGTTCTTAGCCTTGAGTCTGAATCTGTACTCGCCGGCCTTGTCCTGATATACCTCGAACTTGGGGTGCTTAACGGTTTCGAAATTTTCAACCGTCTGGTCCTCAATCTCGCCTACACAGTTCTTACGAACACTCTCAATACCGTTAAGGCAAGCGCTCTCGGAAGAATACACCTCGGAAGTAGCGATAACCTGACCGTTACCTGCCTTCAAATCAAACTTAACACCTGTAGATGTTTCCTTTACAACAAACTTACCCATGGGCTTGTCCTCTCTTTCCTTTAAAATTGATCTCGCCAAATTGCGAACCGATTTCTAATTTAATAGTAACATATGACTAATATTACCGTCAAGTATTTTGATGAAATTCAGTCATATTTTTTCAAACGAACTGCAAAGGAATGCCTTCGTCTTTTCGCTCTTCGGATTATCAAAAACTTCCTCCGATGTGCCCATTTCCTCTATAACACCGTCTGCCATAAATATTATTTTATCCGCGACGTTCTTTGCAAACTCCATTTCGTGAGTTACAACTATCATAGTATGCTCTTCACCCTTAAGCCCCTTGATAACGCGGAGAACTTCGCCGGTAAGCTCGGGGTCAAGTGCACTTGTAGGTTCGTCAAAGCAAAGGATTTCAGGCTGCATAACAAGCGCTCGCGCTATTGCAACACGCTGTTGCTGTCCGCCGGAAAGCTGACATGGATATGCCTTTTTCTTTTCGGCAAGTCCGACTCTCACAAGGAGTTCTTCTGCCTTTGCATAAATCTTTTCGGTCTCTGCTTTTCTCTCTGCTATTGAAAGCTTCTGCTTTTTGAGCGCAAGCAGCGGTGCAAGCGTAAGATTTTCAAACACGTTATACTGCGGAAAAAGATTGAAGTTCTGGAACACGAGTCCGAATTCAAGACGCTTTTCGCGTATTTCTTTATCGCTGTACTCTTTATTTGCGTCAAAAAGTATTTCGCCGTTTACAGAAAAGCTTCCTCCATTTGCAAGTTCGAGAAAGTTAAGGCAGCGAAGCAGTGTCGTCTTTCCGCTTCCGGAGGAGCCTATAATCGCAAGAACTTCACCTTTTTCAAGATTAAAGCTTACGCCTTTAAGAACGTCTACCTTACCGAAATTCTTTTTCAGGTTGTTAACTTCAAGTAATACCATTCTCTCCCCTCCTTACGCCTTATAATAATCAAGCTTCTTTTCAAAGTAACCGAAAAGAAGAGAAAGTATGCCGACAAAAATAAGATAGAATACCGCTGTGTAAAAAAGAGGCCACATAAGACCGTATGCGGCAAAGTTCTGTGCCGCCTGAATAATCTCTACTATCATAATTACTCTGGCAAGAGCAGTATCCTTTACAAGCGTAATTACCTCATTGGATATAGGCGCGAGAATACGCTTTACTACCTGCATAAGCACGACCTTGAAAAAGATCTGCGTTTTTGTCATACCGAGAACCTGTCCTGCCTCATACTGACCGCGCGCAATGCTTTCAATGCCACCACGGTATATCTCGGAAAAATAACACG
>JAFYPS010000230.1 GCA_017547395.1 Clostridia bacterium | reverse complement strand
CGGGCTTGCAGAAGAATTCAAGCTCCATCTGCTCGAACTCTCTCGTACGGAAGGTGAAGTTACCGGGGGTAATCTCGTTACGGAAGGATTTACCTATCTGGCAAACGCCGAAAGGCATCTTCTTGCGGGTAGTTCTTGCAACGTTCTTGAAGTTTACGAAAATACCCTGTGCAGTCTCGGGACGGAGATAAAGCTCACTCTTGGAGTCTTCGGTAACGCCCTGATAGGTCTTGAACATAAGATTGAACTTACGGATATCGGTAAAGTCCTTAGCTCCGCAGTCGGGGCACTCAATGCCCTTTTCAGCGATATACTGAGCCATCTGCTCGTTGGACCAGCCTGCGGGATTGTCGCTAAGACCGTTTGCCGCTACGTAATCCTCGATAAGCTTGTCTGCGCGGTGACGCGACTTGCACGCGCGGCAGTCCATAAGCGGGTCGGAAAATCCGCCAACGTGGCCGGATGCAACCCAGGCTTCGGGATTCATAATGATGGCACTGTCAAGACCTACGTTGTACTTGCACTCCTGAACAAAGCGCTTCCACCAAGCCTTCTTGACGTTGTTCTTAAACTCCACGCCGAGAGGACCGTAGTCCCAGGAGTTTGCAAGGCCACCGTAAATCTCGGAGCCGGGGAAAATGAAGCCGCGGTTTTTACAAAGCGCAACGACTTTTTCCATTGTCTTTTCGGAATTGTTCATAATAATCTCCTAATTTATGTTAATTATTTATATTTTGCTAAATTCAAACTAATACAATAGAACTCCGTTTGAAAGACGGACACGCGCCGGCTTTCAAACTCCTTAACGGGTCGCGAGCGGTGAGCGAGTCGCGAGACATGCGACCCAAAACCACTTGAAAATCGCAGATTTTCAAGTGCATTATTTATATTTTGCAAGGTTAGTAATCGTTCCCGAAATGTTCGGGTTGAAATATCTCGTTCCGTCCTCGGAATAGTAGTAACTGCCCGAATACTCAACGGTATTTACGGTGAAATCACCGTACTTGAAAATAAGCTCAAGATTTTTCTCAAGATCGTCAAGAGTAAAGTTTGTGTAAACGTAATTCTGAACGTTCGAGAGAATAGACGCCGCCTTGGTAAGGTAGTTTGCGCTCGTCATCTTCTGCGCAACCGCCTTGATAAAGGATACCGCGGTCTTTTCACGCGAAAGGGACGGATTGGTATATCCGTTGAATGCAAGAAGACCCGCCGCGTCCTTTCCGCCAAGCTTGCCTGCGCCCGCAGTAAGAGAAATGTTAAGTCCCGAAATCTCGTCGGTATATTCCATATCGCAAGGAACGGTATAGGTGACGGTGCCAAGCGCGTCAACCACGTTTGCAACCTGCTCAATGCTCGTCACGGCATAGTAGTCAATGCTGACACCCGTAATGCCCGACATCTTGCTGACAAAATATTCAAGTCCCTTTTCATAGTAAAGGTCGCCAACCGTGGTAGAAGTCCCGCCAACCGAAAGAAGCATCTTCGACGGAATCTGCATAAAGGTAAAGTTCTGTTTTTCCTTGTTCACACAAACAAGCATAACCGCATCTGCACTGACTGTGCGGAAGGGATATTCGGGGAGCCTGCCGTCTGCCGCGATAAGCAGCTCGGAGTTTTCAAAGGTGGGATACTGCGATGCAACGTCTGGGTGGTAATTTGTAAGTATGCTCGGGCGGTAATCGGTGCCGATAAGTAACAAATTAAAGGACTCGCCCTCAATTTCCTCATCGGTGTTCGGCAGTGTTGCCACGACCTCGCTGCTATCGTCGGTCGCGGGCGGCTCGGTCGTTTCGGTGACCATATCTCCCGCCAGAAGGCCGTTTATACTGTCGGTAACAAAGCCCGTTATAAAAAAGGCGCAAACGCCGAAAATCACAAGCGCAATAAGAAAGGTTATAAAAAAGCTTCTCAGCGAAACCATATACTCCTCCTCATAGAAAATCTATCAACAATATATTATATAATACTTTGCCGCATTTTTCAATAGAAAGTCGAAATTTTACTCCCGCTTGACTTTAATTGCACGCGCGTGTTAAAATAATGTTTAAGATTTTTACCGAGAGGTGCTTATGCTTTTAAAAAACACACTTCACGAAGTTAATATAACCGATATGAATTTTCTCGGCTTCGGCGTTGCGCACATAGACGGAATAGCAGTATTCGTAAGCGGTGCCGTAACGGGCGACGTTGCAAGGGTCAGGATAATCAAAACCGCAAAAACCTATGCCGTTGCAAGGGTTGATGAAATTCTTTCCCCGTCGGACAAGCGTGTAAGCGACAACTGTCCCGTCGCTTCTGCGTGCGGCGGATGTGCCTTTCGCGCAATAGACTACGGATACGAAAAAAACCTCAAAGAAAACTCGGTACGCCAAAGTTTTGTAAAGCAGGGTATGCGCGACGTAAAAATTATGCCGCTCACCCATTCGGGCAGGCTTTCGCACTACCGTAACAAGGGACAGTACCCCGTAAGAAAAGTAAACGGCGAAATAGTCATCGGCTTTTTCGCGGCAAAGAGTCACCGCGTGCTAAACTGTGTCGACTGCGACCTGCAAAGTGAAAAGTTTGCACCGATAATCGAGGAAATCCGCGCGTTTTTAAAAGAAAATAACGTCAGCACTTACGATGAGGAAAGCGGAAAAGGACTTGTCCGCCACATATATCTCCGCGTTGGCGAGAAAACGGGCGAGGTTATGCTATGCCTTGTACTTAACGGCGACAGACTGACGAAAGAGGGCGAATTCGTTTTGCGCATTACGGAAAAGTTCCCCGAAATAAAGTCGCTTTATATAAATAAGAACACTGAGAATACAAACGTTGTTCTCGGTGACGGATACAGACTGCTTTTCGGAAACGCGTATATTGAGGACGTCCTCTGCGGTGTAAAGCTCCGCATTACACCCGCGTCGTTCTATCAGGTGAACCGCGATGCCGCCGAGCTGCTTTACGAAAAGGCGGCAGAGCTCGCAGACTTTCGCGGCGGTGAACTTCTCCTTGACCTTTACTGCGGCATCGGTTCAATCGGTCTTTCCATGGCGAAAAAGGTGAAAAAGCTCATCGGCATCGAGGTTGTTCCGTCGGCTGTCGAATGTGCAAAAGAGAATGCTAAAATCAACGGCTTTGATAACGCTTCCTTCTACTGCGGTGACGCCGCGGATGCGGAAAAACTCCTTGAAAACGCAAAAGCTGCCGAGGGCGAGTTCACCCCCGACGTCGTAGTTCTCGACCCGCCGAGAAAAGGATGTGCCGAGGAGCTTCTTGCATATATTTCGCGCCTCGGAGTAGAAAAAATCGTGTACATCTCCTGCAATAGCGAAACGCTTGCAAGAGATGCAAAATTCCTCACCGAAAACGGCTATAAAATGAGCGAGGTCTATCCGTTTGACCTCTTTTCGCGCACAGGCCATTGCGAATGTGTTACCAAATTTGAATTGATAAGATAAATTATTGTTTATGGGAATGGAGCCTTCCTCCGAGTGGAAGGTGGCAAACGCGACCGTTCACATAGAAAAAACAGTGGCACTGTGTGTCGCGTTTTCGCCTCGCCTACGGCGACGCGTTTTTTCTTGGAGCGATTGACGGAAGGAGCTTGCGAGGGTAAACCGTTCTCGCGCGTTCT
>JAFYPS010000032.1 GCA_017547395.1 Clostridia bacterium | reverse complement strand
TCTGATAAGGTCGCCCTGACCGCCTGCAAGTTCTGCAGAAGCTATTGTACACATACCGAGTGCAACGCCCGCCTGAGGCAAAAGTGTGATACCAAGATACTTGCAAATAGAATTGTCGCACTTGGTAGCCTTTGCACTTGCATAAGAACCGATATACTTACCGAGAGAACGGAAGATGATATATACAACACCGATAACAACTACTGTCCACTGGGTAAATACGGAAAGTTCAAGCTCTGCACCGCTGATTACAAAGAAGAGGGCGAAAAGCGGTGACGTCCACTTATCCGATGCACCCATAAGATCGTGAGAAAGCGGACAGATATTGCAGAATACAGTTCCGAGCATCATACATACGAGAAGCGAAGAGAATCCGATATGTACGGGACCGATATGGAATTTGAATGACGAAATTGCAGCAGTAAGAAATACAAGCGCAATAGTCATATTAAGACGGTTTGTATTGGAGTTGAAAAGTTTTTCAAGCTGCGTGAGAATCCAGCCCATTACCGCTCCGAGTACAAGCGAGCAAACAATCTCAACAAGCGGATTTACAAGAACCGAGAAAATATCAATTGCAACGTTGGGGTCTGCAAGCGATTTTGCAATACCAAAGGATACTGCAAAAACAATAAGGCCAACCGCATCGTCAAGCGCAACTACAGGAAGAAGAAGATTGGTGAGCGGTCCTTTAGCCTTGTACTGACGTACAACCATAAGAGTAGCCGCAGGAGCGGTAGCTGTAGCAATTGCGCCGAGTGTCAATACCTGCGCAGGAGTGATAGTTCCCGGCATAAGGAAATATACTGCAAAAAGTGCAAGGTCAACTAAAAGCGTTGCCACGAGCGCCTGAAAAATACCGATTACAAACGCCTGCTTACCTATCTTTTTGAGTTCTTCTACTCTGAACTCACTACCTATAGAAAAAGCAATGAATCCAAGCGCAACGTCTGCGATAAGTCCGAGAGCATGTACCGATTCCATACTCTGAAAACCAACGCCGTTAAGACCGAGAGCACCAAGACAGTAAGGTCCGATAAGCACGCCCGCAACGAGATATGCCGTAACTGACGGGAGTTTAAGGGGTTTGAAAGCACGTGTCATAAGAAGGCCCATAAGAAGCGCTATTGACACGGAAAGTAATATGTTCATAAGAATCTCCATATTTTTTCATATTTTTATCATACCACCGAATTATAGCACTGAACTTTAACAAATGCAATAGGTAAATTAACAAAAAAGTGCCGCATAGCGGCACTTTTTTATCAGTTGTCACATATTTTATCAATCAGGTCTCTCATAAGTCTGTCGCGCTTAATGCTATACACATATTCGCAGACGTTTTCATTCTTTTCATTATATATACATTTATAAGAAGGAATCGGTGTTTCGATTTTTCTCGAACGCATAAAGCAATTATTATCGTTAAGCAACCAGGCAACTGCCGTTACGTCCCAGATAACTCTCGTCCACGGTTTTCCAAGCGCATATCCATCCGCTTCCTCTATTGCGTTTTCCGCAAGGTAGGTTGCAAGAGGATTTTTGCCGACAAACCAATACTCAAGCTCAGGCTTTGAAATTGTAAACCCGCTTACTACACCCGCACAAGGAAGAATTACAAGCGGCGCACCGCTCGACATTACAACTCTTGCAGCAGCAACGTCCTGAACCATATTGAACTCAGCGGTATCGTGATAATGAAGCGCATGTCCGCCAAGCCATACGACAACGATATTCTCACAAATATCCGGGTTTACAAGTATTGCGGAAGCAACGTTGGTTATAGCGCCTATTGCCACAACGTAAAGAGGATTTTCGGGGCTGTATTTCATCGCAAGCGATGCAAGATCCTTTGCAGCATCGGAAATTACGGGGGTTTTCTCATCAGAAAGGAAAGCGTCCGAGCCGCGAAGCACAGGCACGTTTTCCCCCATAAGAGAAAGCACCTTTAAAATCTCGTTATAGCTCTTTTCCATACCGTCTTTCGGACTTTCGGATTTTTTATTGTGAGGTTTAAGAAAGAAAGGAGCCGCGTAAATCTTTACGGTATTGAGTTTTTCCTTATTTTTAATAAGATACGCTATTGCAAACTGGTCATCGATTTCGTTGTACGCATCTGTGTCAAGCACAACGTCAACTTTTTTCGAAGGAACGGTAAGATTCTTTATTCTCTGTTCGTTAGTCATAGTTCTTTAAAAACTCCTCTACTTCATTTTTATACGGGATTGACGGTGCTGCACCGTTTCTCGAAACGGCTATTGCGGATGCCGCAGATGCCATTCTTATCGCATCCGAATACGGCTTACCGTCAGCAACTGCAGCAAGAAAATATCCGGTAAAGGTGTCGCCCGCGGCCGTAGTATCCACCGCTTTCACGCGAAAAACAGATTGTGTGAGATAACTGTCGCTGTCTGTGTAAATACACCCGTTCTTTCCAAGGGTAAGCATTACTTTAAGCAAAGGATAGTGTTTCTTAACGTATGAAAGACTGTCCTCGGCTTTTTCACATCCGGTAAAGGCGCTTGCCTCAACCTCGTTTAATATAATATAGGAAAGTTTTGAAAAATCAATCGCTTTCAGTGCATCGTTAAAGGGAGACGGGTTCAGCACTACCTGCATACCGCGCTCAAAAGCACCGTCAACGATATATCCCACAAGGTTTGTTTCATTTTGTAAAAGCAGAATGTCGCCCGCAGAAAAACTGTCAAGTACACTGTCGATATATTCTTCAGTGAGCATAAAATTTGAGCCGGGATAAAGTACAATGCAATTTTCACCGCTTGCCGACACCTGAATAATAGCGTGACCGTTTTTAGCATCGGTATCTTTAAGATACGTATCGTCAACTCCGCTTTCTCGTAGAATTTCGCGAAGCATCTTTCCGTCAGCACCAATATTTCCGGCGTGATAAACGGCTGCGCCTGCTTTTGCAGCAGCTATCGACTGATTGAGTCCCTTTCCTCCGGCAAAAAGGTTAAGAGAAGACGACGAAACTGTTTCACCCGGCATAGCACTGTGTTCTACAGAGTAAACGTAGTCAATATTACAAGAACCGAAGTTCAGTATACGCATAAAAAGCACCTCTCTTTTCGTTTATTCTAACACAAAAAAAGAGGTGCGGTCAAGCCATATTTAAACTAAAGGAATTATTTCATTTTTAATAAGTTCTTTTTCATCTTCGTTAAGAGATTTAAAGGGTTTACGACACTCGCCAAAGTTAAATCCAAGCTGATTTAAGACTTCTTTTTCGCCCGCCATAACACCAACCTTGCAAAGCACGGCTATTATCTTATTAGCAGTAGCCTGAAGTGCCTGCGCTTCTTTGATTTCTCCATTTTCAAAATGCGCTTTAATCTTTACAAATTTATCAGCCATAAAATTATACGTGCTTCCTATTCCGCCGTCTGCTCCCATAGAAAGTCCCGCAAGAAACATTTCGTCAAATCCGTTGTAGACTGTTTTTTCAGGAAACGCAGCCTTCACCTGTTCAAGCGTGAAATAATCATTTGAGGTATGCTTGAGACCGAGAAACTTATCATCCGAGAGGAACTGCGAAATCTCTTTCATACCGAGGTTTACACCCGAAAACGCGGGAAAATTGTAAACAACCATTGGAAGCGAAACGCTGTTTGCAAGACGGAAATAATAGTCCTTTATTTCTTTGAAGGTGAAATTATAATAGAAAGGCGAAACCGATGAAATTGCATCGTAGCCAAGAGTTTCTGCATATTTTGCAAGGCAGGTCGCCTCTATTTCATTTACCGAGCCGATGTGGGCAATGAGAGTCTTATCTTCTGCAGAAGCCTTTACGACGTCAAGCACCTGCTTTCTCTCGTCGGTCGAAAGCAAAAATGCCTCCGCAGTGCTTCCACACACGTAAAAGCCGCTTACTCCCTTATCAATATTGTATTTTACGAGTTTTTCAAGCTCTTTTTCATTTATTTTTCCGTTCTTATCAAACGGGGTCAGAAGTGCCGTAAATATTCCACCAAAGTTTTTCATAGTAATCTCCTATTGCTTTTTATTTAGAATATCACTACGTTTTAGGCAATACAATAAAAATATTGCTTATTTCTTGTATAAAATTGCTTTTTCCATAAAACAGTGCTATTATAAATATGATAGGAGGTTGTTATGTTTTTTGATATATTCTACAGGCAAAAGAACCGCGATACAATGACGGGCAAACAGCACTCTCACAACAACAGTATTGAAATCATACAGTTCATAAGCGGCGAGGGCAGTATTATTCTCGGCGACAGCCAATATATTTTTTCATCAGGTGACGTATTCTGCTTTGACGGTCTTATCCCCCACTATATTATGCCAAGAGATGCACAGAACTACGTAAGAAACAAGCTTATAATCAACAGAAGCACTCTTATGCTGATTTCGGAAAAAGCGGTCAGCGAAGTACATTATTTTCATACCGAAGGTGACAAGTTTTTTTCCCTTGACGAAAATTTCAAACTGATATATAATCTTAATCAGAGTGCAGACTGTTCATTTGCAGTTTTATCCGAGGTCTTTAAAACAATCGACGTATGTCTTGGCTCTGACAACAGCGGAATCAAGCATAGCAGTAGCAAGGTACAGACCGTTATCAAGTATATAAACGAAAATCTGCAAAACGAGCTTTCTATAGATGAAATTGCCGCAGCCTGCTATATGAGCAAATATCATATGTGCCGCAAATTCAAGGAAGAAACGGGTACAACGTTAGGCAATTACATAAAACAACAGCGTATTTACCTCTCAAAAAAACTCTTAGCATATAACGACAGTCGAATTTCAGCCGTTGCTCTTGAAGCCGGCTTCAGCGATGCTTCGCATTTTACGAAGATATTCAACAGCGAAGTAGGTCTTACCCCGTCACAGTATAAAAAACTTTGTTTATCAAATAGAAAGGAGCAATAATATGCTTACTAAAGAGACTTACGAAAAATACAGTGCCGAGGCACTCAAATACCTCGAAAAAGCAAAAATCGCTATCACGGATGAAGAAAAGTCGAGAATTGAGGTTGCAGAATACGAGCTTGGCTGCCTTGATAAAATCGGACTTGAACTTGTTGTTTACGTTAATACCGAAAAGTGTTGCGCAAAAGAGCTTGTTCTCCTCCCCGGTCAGACCTGCCCCGAACACCGTCATCCACCCGTACTCGGTGAGGACGGTAAGGAAGAAACTTTCCGCTGCCGCTACGGCAAGGTTTACCTCTACGTTGAGGGAGAGCCCGTAGAAAAGATGCAGGGCAAAGTTCCCGAAGGCTTTGAAGACTGCTTTACCTGCCGCCACGAGATCGTGCTTAACCCCGGTGAACAGTACACTATTTTCCCCAATACTCTGCACTGGTTCCAGGCAGGCGAAGAGGGCGCTGTAGTTTCGGAGTTTTCGACCAAGAGCCGCGACGAATACGACATATACACAGACAAGCGCATTGACGCCGCGGGCAAAAGAAACATATAAAAACAAAAAGCTGATGCATATGCATCAGCTTTTTTACTTTAATCAAGTATTGCACCGTGGTCGAGAAGTATCTTCTGCACGTCGGCGTAAGGAACGTTTTTGAGAGCAAGTTTTCCCTTTACGGCGATAGAAGCCGCTGCACCTGCCGCCTGTCCCATTGCCATTGCACAAGGCATAACGCGAAGCCCGCCTGCCGCCTGCGACTCGCAGGAAACTGTCTTGCCCGCAACAAGCAGATTGTCACAGTTTTTAGGAACGAGTACGCGATACGGAATATAATATGCATCAGCCGTAGCAATCTTGAAATTGCCGCTGTTTTCCGTAGATGAACGGGGATGAACATCCATACCGAAAGCATATGCTGCAATGCGGTCATCAAACTTTTTGCCGCTCGCAACGTCATCTACAGTAAGTTTATACTCACCCTCAATATGACGGCTTTCTCTCACTCCGAAAACAGAAGCAACCTGAGTGATATTGCAGTTTTCAAAACCGGGTATCTTTGCTTTAAGTTCCGAATGTGCCTTAAGCACCTGCTTTCTCGCCTCGATATGCGCCTTGGTCATACTCTGCGAATTTGCAGCATCGGTATCAAACACGCGATAATGATTGATTTTATACGTACCGCTCTTTGGCGTGCGGTAAAACTTTACAGGCCATGCAACGTTCTTTCCGAATGCAACAACGTCATCATCGCAAACACCGTTAACCTCGAACATAAGAGTACCGGGTTGCGGAACGTTGGTTGTTTCCTCGCCTTTCCAGGTGGGAACCCCTGCTGCTGCAGCAACGTCTGCATTTCCCGAACAGTCGATGAAGATATCCGCACTTACACACTTTATTCCTTCAAGTGCCGCAAGGATAACAGACTTTATCCTGCCGTTTTCGGTAATACAGTCAACAAATCTCGTGTAAAGCAGAACCTCTACTCCGTATTTTTCGGTCAGGCTATCAAGCGCTACCTGAAGTCCGAATGAATCAAAAGCGGTAACGTGCTTATGATACTTTTCAATATAAGTAGTATAAATACTCGGTGCATCAAGTTCCTCGGGGGGAATTACCGCATCCGCCTTTTTAAGTTCATCTATTATCTCGCGGAACACTCCTCCTACAAGCGGACGGTCGGCATTACCGTTATAGCAAGTCATAAAAGGTCCGACAAGAGAGGTTGTTGCCATACCGCCGAGCATACCGCTTCCCTCGATAAGAAGTACCTTTGCACCGTTTCTTGACGCTTCGATAGCGGCAGAAACGCCTGCAGGACCGCCACCGATAACTACAACGTCATAGTGACCGAAGGACTCAACTTCTTTTGTGTAAGTAATCATATCAATGAGAACTCCTTTTTGCAAAGCGCGAATTTTTGCCGGTTCCGACATACGCCGAAATTTGCGCATGCCGTTTGAAAGATTTGTCCTTCAAACTAACCTCTGAAATAGTTATAGTAGAGCCAGAGAACGGTATAGCGATCCTTAAGGTCCTTTGCATAGAGAATAGAGTCCGCTATCTTCTCTGCACCGTACATCTTTTCAAAATCGGCATACTTAAGACCTACGCGCTCAACCATAGCCTTGAACTCACCCTCGGTAGGAACCTCGGAAAGAATCTTCTTGATCTCCTCCCACTTGCCCTCGACAATTTCGCTGTCATCGTTATTGTACCAGCCGAGTTTGTCCTGAAGTGCGATTACACCGTCTGCAGAAGTGTGGTAAACGCGGCGGATGTTCTTTTCCCAATCGGCTCTGTCAAACGCGATTTTCTTAGGAGTGCTCTTAAGCATCTTTTCACGGAGTGCCGCAGTAGCCACTGCAGAGAATGCAACGTCAATGCCGTGAGCAAAATATTCTTTCTTTTCAAGAATACAGGTAATCTCAAAATAGTGAGAAAGGTGATGCTCGCTGCCCGATGCGGGACGTGAATTGCCAACGTATGCCATTGCAATACCAACTGCAACAAGTGCTTCCATAAGTACGCCGACAGTGTTCTCATCGCGGTCATTAATACCGTCTGCAAGGGTTTCAACCTGCTTTGCGCAGCTATACGTGAGGTCATATACGGTCTTGCAGAAGTACTCATTGTTGATAAATGCGCTGAGTTTCCAGTCGTTAAGGCAGGAATACTTACCAACGATATCACCGTAACCTGCTCTTATCATATCCACAGGCGCGTCCTTAAGCACAGCGGTATCCGCAATAATAGCCTTAGGAGGACGTGCATTAAGAGTAATCTTCATACCCTCGAGTATGAGCGCCGAACCTACAGATGCATAACCGTCCATAGAGGGTGCGGTAGCAACTATATAGTAATAAAGGTTATGCTTGTGGCTGACATATTTGCAAAGGTCATTGATAACGCCTGAGCCGACACCGATAATAAGATCTGTCTTATCGGTGAGGTAACTCTCGATCTCTGCAATCTTTTCTTCGTTAGGAATAACAACGTCGCCGTTATCCTCCATAACAACGCTTGCACTTACCTTGTCGGCAAGAAGTGCCGCAACGTCTGCTCCGCAAACGCGATAGGTATTCTTATCGGAAACGAGAAGTATATTGCTGTAATCCTTACAGATTTCGGGAAGAATCTTGGTTGCGCCGTGTCCGATTTCAACGTAATCAATAGGGCAAGCGTGGCTCTTGCCACACTCGCAGTTGTCAATTCCTTTTACAAGTTCTTTAATATTCATTCTTCAAATAATCTCTTTCTTATGTATTTTCCTACGTCCGCAATATAACGGAGCATAGACGGTATAAGTTCTTTCGGATACTTCATTACGGATGCGCAGGTCTCAAAATTAATGCTGCCGCGATAGTTTATATCGCGAAGTCCTGCAACAAGCCCATCCCAGTCTGTCTTACGCTGAGTGAACGGAGCATAGTGCTGATCGTTGTCCGCATCAGTTTCATGCAGATGAAGAACAGTTATTCTGTTGCCTAAAATCCTTATATCTGCACGGATATTACGACGGGTGACAGTTGCGTGACCGAGATCAAAACAAAATCCGAAAACGTCGTCTCCCGCCTCACCATTCAAGGTATCAATATACCACACAGCCTCGCTCGCATCGCAACAACAACCGCTCATGGGAGTTCCGCCATATCTGTCATATATGTTTTCAAGGCACAGTTTAACCGATTTGTACTTTTTGCCGATTGGTATCATACGGCGGTACATATCGAGATTTACTTCGCGCTCACGGTCCTTATCGTGACATACCCAAGGATGCACAACAAGAGCGGGGCATCCGAGATATTCACATATTGCCGCACATTTTTCAACAACGGTTATAAGATGCGCGTTTATCTCGTCATTGCCCTCAAGGTGGAGCGGGAAAGGAGCATGTGCCTGACCGAATGCAATACCGTATTTTTCAGCCGCGTCTTTATACGGCTTATAATATTCAAGCAGTGCCGGAATATCGCGGGTATAGAACTCGTCTATAATTCCCTTTTCGATATAACCGCACCAGTATTTACCGTCAAGCCCAAGGTCGAGCGACTCATATCCGAGTTCTTTTGCAAAAGCAAACCCATCATCAACCTTTTCATCGCCAAACAAGGGATTGAACCAGCCTGCCATTTGAACGGAAATTGCAAGTTCTTTCACTTTACTTTACCTCTTCCTCAAGTATCTTGTTTCGGATATACTCGCCGACACCCGAAATATACTTAAGCATTACCGGGCGAAGCTCTGCGGGATAGTTTACAAGTGCGTTGAAGGTTTCAAAGTTAAGTGCGCCGCGGTAATTTATATCGCGGAGACCGAGAATGAGTCCCTCCCAGTCGGTCTTGCGCTGAGTCATAGGTGCAAAATGCTGGTCGGTAACACTGTCATTATCATGAAGATGAAGCACGGTAAGACGGTTGCCGAGAGTGCGCAAGAACTCACGGATATGCATATTGCAAACGTTTGCATGGCCAAGGTCAAAGCAAAAGCCAAAGCAATCGAAGCCTGCCTCCGCATTAAGCTTGTCGATATACCAGACTGCTTCCTCTGCGGTAGCACAAGCACCGTTCATAAAATGGCCCGCGTGATTTCCAAACAGATTTTCAAGGCATATCTTTACGTTGTACTTGCCTGCAAACCGCATCATACGGCGGTACATATTAAGGTTTACCTCGCGCTCTTGATCCTTATCAAGGTAGGTACAAGGATGTGCAACTATCGCAGGAATGCCGAGAAAATCGCAGATCGCAACACACTTTTCCATGGTTTCCATAAGAAATTCACTGTACTCTGCATCCCTGCGGCGGAAAAGTGGGAACGGTGCGTGCGCCTGCGCGCCCGCAATACCGTTTTTCTGCATTGCCTCTTTTGCAGGAGCATAGTATTCAAGAAGCTCTTCAAGGCTCTTAGTGTAAAAATCGCCCTTGTCACTCTTGTCTATCATTCCCCAGGAGAGATGTGTGTCAATATTATAATCAATTGCTTCAAATCCGCAGTCCTTTATAAACTTAAAGGCATCGTCTGCCTTTGCTTCGCCGCCCATAGGGTTTAACCAGCCTGAAGTCTGTACGGAAATTGCAAGGTCTTTCATTTTACTTTACCTCTTCTTCGAGAATTCTGTCTCTTATATATTTGCCTACTTTTGCAATATATTTAAGCATCGAGGGAATAAGATCCTTGGGATACTTTTTGAGCGCACCGCCCGTTTCAAAGCTGATAGCACCACGGTAGCCTATATCGCGAAGTCCTAAAATAAGTCCCTCCCAGTCGGTCTTGCGACGAATCATCGGCGCATAGTGCTGGTCGTTCATTCCGTCATTATCGTGAAGATGCACACATATTACGCGCTTACCGAGTATATTAAGCTCATCGCGTACGTTACGCTTGCATATAGTTGCATGACCGAGATCGTAGCAAAATGCAAATATCTCCTCACCTGCTTCGGCATTGAGGGTATCTATGTACCAGACAGCCTCCTCTGCCTCGGCGCAGGCGCCTCCGATGAATGACGTTGACATTTCAGTTCTGTTGATCCACAGATTCTCAAGGCAAAGCTTTATTCCGTACTTTTTACCAAAAGGAATCATTTTGCGGTACATCTCGAGATTTACCTTTCTCTCGATTTCCCTGTCATAACAGATGAAAGGATGCATAACTACAGCGGGAATACCGAGATACTGACAGATAGCACAGGACTTATCAAGAACGTCATAAAGATGTGCGTTAAATTCATCAGGGCCGCTCATAAAATAGCAGGGGAATGGCGCATGCGCCTGAAGAAGCTGAATTCCGGTTTTCTCCGTTGCCTTTTTAAGCGGCTCGTATACTTTAAGAATTGTTTCAATATCCTGAGAGAAAAACTCACTAGGTTTTTTGGTGAGTACCTGAGGACAAGTATATCTCGCTTCAACGTTAAAGTCTACAGCCTCAAAGCCGCAAGCCTTTGCCACCTCAAGAGCATATTCTGCATTGTCCTCTCCGCCGTACACGTTATACCATGGGGCGGACTGTACTGCTATTGCAAGTTCCTTACGCATTTTCAAGCACCTTCTTTCTGATGTACTTACCAACATCAGCGGTATATTCGATCATAGCGCCCCAAAGCACCGTTGGGTATCCGTCAAGGATAGATTTTGCGCTTTCAAAACTAATAGGTCCGCGATAGCCAACATCACGAAGACCGGCAATAAGCCCCTCCCAGTCAGTCTTGCGCTGTGTCATAGGTGCAAGATGCTGGTCAACATAACCGTCGTTATCGTGAAGATGCAAAGCGGTAATTCTCTTTCCCATAGTACGAATGAATTCACGGACGTTGGTGCCGAGAAGGCTTGCATGACCGAGGTCAAAGCAGAAGCCGAATACATCCTCACCCGCCTCCTCGTTAAGTTTGTCAACGAGTGCTGCCGCGCGGTTTGCATCCGAGCAATCTATAACGGTTATGACTCCATTGTTATAGAAAAAGATATTTTCAAGGCAGATCTTCACACCGTACTTTTTCGCAGTGGGCATAAGAGCGCGGTAAAATGAAAGATTTGCATTCTCCGCTACCTTTCTGTCAACGTGGCAGAAAGGGTGTACAACAATTGCAGGACATTCAAGAAAATCGCAAGCAATAATACACTTTTCTATTGCTTCAACAATATACTTATTATATTCATCGTCACCGATTCTATATGCCGGAAACGGAGCGTGTGACTGAGCGAATTTGATACCGTATTTGTCAGCCCACTCTTTTATAGGCTTAAGGTAATCGAGAATTTCCTCTATGCTCTTTGTAAAGAAAGTTCCCTTATCTCCGCTTTCAATCAGTCTGTGCGGAAGCTTTGCTTCGAAGTTGTAGTCAATAGCTTCAACTCCGCACTCCTTCATAAGTTTAAAGCCATCTTCACCCATACCCTTATCAAACATAGGATTAAGCCATCCCGCGGCTTGTACAGATACTAAAAGTTCGTTGTTCATTTTACCTCTCCCTCAAGAATTTTACTTCTTATGTACTTGCCTACTCTTGCAGTATATTTAAGCATAGCAGGCACAAGTTCCTTGGGATACTTCTGCATAGAAGCAAAAGTTTCAAAACTAAGCGCGCCGCGGTAATTTATATCGCGAAGACCTGCAATAAGTCCGTCCCAGTCGGTCTTGCGCTGTGTCATTGGCGCGAAATGCTGGTCATTGGTTGAATTGTTATCGTGCAGATGCAGACAGGTAAGACGGTGGCCGAGAATATTAAGCTCGTCGCGCACGTCACGCTTGCAAAGATTAGCGTGGCCAAGGTCAAAGCAGTAACCGAAGCAATCAAAGCCTGCCTCGGCGTTAAGAGTGTCTATATACCAGACAGCTTCTTCTGCTTCTGCACAAGCGCCGCCGACGTATCCTGTACCGGGCTTTGACATAAACATATTCTCAAGACAAAGCTTTACTCCGTACTTTTTGCCTATCGGTATCATACGGCGGTACATTGCAAGATTTACCTCGCGCTCTTTTTTCTTGTCAAAACTGCTCCAGGGGTGAACAACAATTGCAGGACATCCGAGATACTGACAAACTGCGCACATCTTGTCAACTACCATAATAAGGTGGTCGTTCATTTCCTCGCATTTGTCTATATAAAGCGGGAAGGATGCGTGAGCCTGATCGAGAACTACTCCTGTCTTTTCAATTGCTTCTTTCACGGGAATAAAGCTTTTGAGAATCGTTTCGATATCCTGTAAAAAGAATGCGCTCTGCTCTTTTGCATTTATAAATTTTCCGGGATAACGGTCGTTTATATTAAAGTCGATTGCCTCAAATCCCGCTTCTTTAGCGGCGGTAAAGCCGAGAAGTGCATTCGCATCGCCACCGTAGAAATCGTTCATCCATGAGCCGTTTTGAATGCATACTCTGAGTTCGTTGCTCATTATGCGAGTACCTTCTCTCTTATGTATTTGCCTACCTCTACGGTATATTCAATCATTGCATCCCAAAGTTCTTTTGGATAACCCATTATAGAGTTTGCGCTTTCAAAATTGATGGGACCGCGGTAACCTATTTCGCGAAGTCCTGAAATAAGTCCGTCCCAATCGGTCTTGCGCTGAGTCATGGGTGCAAAGTGCTGATCGGAAATCGCATCGTTATCGTGGAGGTGGAGCGCGGTAATTCTCTTGCCCATGGTAAGAAGAAATTCGCGCACGTTTGTATTGAGAAGAGTAGCATGACCAAGGTCGAAGCAGAAACTGAAGACTTCCTCGCCTGCCTCTTCGTTGAGCTGATCCACAAGCGCAGCAGCTCTATTTGCATCAGAGCAGTCAATTGCAGTAATGCGACCCTTGTTATAGAACCAGATGTTTTCAAGACAAATCTTTACACCGTATTTCTTTGCGATAGGCATAAGACGGCGATAAATTGCAAGATTTGTTTCAAGCGCCTCTTCTTTGCTGAGACAGCAATACGGGTGTACAACTATCTGCGGGCACTCAAGGAACTTACATCCCGCAAGACACTTTTCCATAACCTCAAAAAGATATTCGTCATATTCAAGGTCACTGCGTCTGTACGCGGGGAAAGGTGCGTGTGACTGCGAAAACTTTATACCGAATTCGTCAGCCGCTTCTTTAATCGGGCGGAGATAATCGATGATTTCGTCAATACTCTTTGTATAGAAGTCGCCTTTTTCGCTATTGCTTATCTGTTTTCCGGTAAGCTTTGCTTCAAAGTTGTAGTCGAGAGCCTCAACTCCGCACTCTTTCATAAGTTTGAAGCCTTCTTTACATTTCCCCTCTGCAAGCATAGGATTAAGCCAGCCTGCCGCCTGAACGGATACTAAAAGCTCATTGTTCATTTTATCTCTCCTCGAGAATTTTATCTCTTATATACTGACCGACTTTCGCGATATACTTAAGTTTGACAGGAACAAGTTCCTTGGGATCAGGCAATGAAGGCGCGGTCTCAAAACTGATAGCTCCACGATAGTTTATATCGCGAAGTCCCTCGATAAGTCCGTCCCAGTCGGTTTTACGCTGTGTCATAGGCAAAGCATGCTGGTCGTCAACAGAATCGTTTTCGTGCAAATGGAGTAAGGTAAGACGGTGTCCAAGAATATTAAGCTCCTCTCGGATATTGCGCTTACAAAGATTAGCATGACCAAGGTCAAAGCAAAATCCGAAAATATCCTCGCCTGCCTCAGCATTCAGCGTGTCAATATACCACGCGGCTTCTGCCGCCTCGGAGCATGCTCCGCCGACAATAGTATTAGGAGGCGCCACACCCGGCTGTATCTCGGAAGGACGGTAAAACAGATTTTCAAGGCAAAGCTTCACTCCGTACTTTTTGCCGAGCGGAATCATTCGCCTGTACATAGTAAGATTAGTTTTACGCTCGATTTCCTTGACAAAATATCCTGACGGATGAACAACAAGCGCGGGTATAGAAAGATACTTGCAAACTGCAAGACATTTTTCTACAACATCAATTAAATACAGATTGAACTCCTCTACCTCCCCGCGTATAAAGCAAAGCGGGAAAGGTGCGTGTGCCTGACAAAGTCTGATTCCCGTTTTTTCCATCGCTTCTTTTACGGGAGTATACGCTTTTATAATAGTTTCAATATCCTGCGAAAAGAATGCGCTTCTCTCTCTTTTTATTACGTCTTTCCAATAGTATCTGGTGCCAAAACTGAAGTCAAGCGCTTCAATTCCTACCGCTTTTGCAACCTCAAATGCCTCGGTTGGATTTGCTTCTCCGCCGTAATAATGCAACCAACTGCTTATAACCGATATGTCAAGTTCGTTACTCACTTTTTAGCACTCTCCCCCTGATGTATTCGCCAATCTCTGCAGTATAGTTAAGCATTGCGGGAATAAGTTCTCTCGGATACTGCATAATTGACTTGCAACTTTCAAAATTAATCGGTCCGCGGTAATTTATAGCACGAAGACCTTCAATAAAACCTTCCCAGTCGGTCTTGCGCTGTGTCATAGGCGCAAAATGCTGGTCGGAAACCGCATCGTTATCGTGAAGATGAAGCACAGTCAGGCGACTGCCAAGCTTTGTAATGTAGTCATACATATTTACGCTTGAAATGTTCGCATGTCCGATGTCAAAGCAAAATCCGAAAATATCCTCACCCGCTTCGTCATTAAACATATCAATATACCAATTCGCCTCGTTTACGTCACAGCATGTGCCCGAAACCACATGCCCTGCACTTACGTTCGGTACATTTTCAAGACAAATCTTAACGCCATACTGCTTTGCAATCGGAATTATGCGGCGGAAGAGTGCAAGATTGCACTTTTTCTCGTTTTCTCTGTCAAGGTAGTTACATGGGTGGGTAACAATAGCGGGAATTTCAAGGAATTTACATGCGGCAAGACACTTTTCGAGTGCTTCGATAAGAAAGTCGCTCATTTCCTCGCTTGAGCGTCTGAAAAGCGGGAACGGTGCGTGCGCCTGCGTCATTGTTATTCCGCTTTTATCAAGTGCTTCCTTGATAGGTGCGTAGTATTCAAGAATTTCATCAACACTTTTGGTAAAAAACGTACCGCGGTCATTCTTGTCAATCTGTCGCGGAATAAGTTTAGTGTCTATGTTGTAATCAAGCGATTCAAAACCGCACTTTTTTATAAACTCAAAGGCTTCACTCGCTCTTTCTTCTCCAAAAAGAGGGTTAAGCCATCCGGCGGTTTGAACAGAGATCGAAAGTTCTTTCATTTAGATTTCCTCTTCACTAAGTATCTTGTCTCTGAAATAATTACCGATAGCACCGATATATGAAAGCAATGCGGGTGCCGCTTCTTTAGGAGTATTTACAAATGCGGCGAATGTCTCAAAGTTGATTGCCCCCTTGTAGCCTATCTTACGAAGCGCGCGCATAAGTCCGTTCCAGTGAACTATGTTACTGTGTCCGGGTGACTTGCAGGTGTACGGTGCAAGGTGAAGATCGCCCTTTGCATCGTTATCGTGAAGATGAAGCACGGTAAGGCGGTCTCCGAGAGTAACAATATCCTGATAAATATTATTACCTGTGATGCTTGCGTGTCCGATATCAAGGCAGAAGCCGAATACGTCCTCGCCTGCCTCAGCATTGAGTGTATCAATGTACCAAACGGTTTCGTTCATATCAGCACAAGCGCCCTTGATAGGATGAGCGCCGCAGCCCCAGCCTACCATATTTTCAAGGCATACCTTTACGCCGTACTTCTTTGCATAAGGAATAAGACTGCGGTAAAGCTTGAGATTTACCTCGCGTTCTTTGTCCTTATCCTTGGCATTGGTGTAAGGATGAACTACAGTAGCCGGACATTCGAGAAACTGACATACTGCAAGGCACTTTCCTATAACTTCGATAATATGCTCGTTGATATCGACATTATCCTCAACATAGCTCGGGAAAGGCGAGTGGGTCTGCGCTACCGCAATACCGGCTTCGTCAAGCGCCGCCTTTATCGGGCGGAAGTAGTCAAGAATAGTTTCAAGATCCTGAGAGTAGAAGGTGCTGTGCTTGCCTGCTCTTATATCCGTCGGAAAATACTTGGTATCAATGTTATAGTCAATAGCATCAAAACCGTGCTTTTTAAGCTCTGTAAATGCTACGAGCGGATTTGTGTCGCCGCCAAAAAGCGGATTGTACCAACCTGATGTTTGAATCGATACTGCAAGTTCTTTTTTCATAACAATTTCTCCTGAATTTATATACTTTATTTATTTGTAAGTATCCACGCCGCCATTTTGCTGCGCTCGTCAAATGTCTTGCCCGCCGAAGCATAGTCGGTGACTAAAAGCGACTTTCCGTCACAGAGTTTAACCTCTGCTTCAACCATACACGGATACGTAGCCTTACCCTCGGTAAGAGTAACGTCCGCATAGCCGTTGTTTACAGAGACGTCTACAGGTGCATCAACACTGTATCCAAGGCGGTTATCCTCTGCAAGAATTATCGGTCCGCGACGAATTGCGATATGGTATTTTGCCATTTCATCCTCTTCGTCAAAGACAGGGATCATATAGTTTGCGCCCCAGATTGGCTTTGACATAATTATCTGTGAACCGTAAGGTGTTGGGTAAATAGCCTCGGCACGCATATCAAGTGACAGTTCAACAGTGTCGCCGCATTTCCAGAAACGCTTAACCCTGATATATCCGTCACATACAGCCGCGCTTTCACCGTTTACTTTAAGCGAAGTCGTCTTGCTCCACGCAGGGTTGCGCAGCATAAGAGTAAACTCGGTTTCCCTTTCGGGATTAACGGTAATTTTCACCTCTCCGCACCTCGGATACTCGGTAGACGTAGTAACTGTCACTGCAGTACCGTCAAAGAGGCGAGTTTTTATCTCACCGTCAAAGTAAAGGTTTACGCAAAGCCCGTCACGCGCGGTAAGCAGAGCCATTTTTGCG
>JAFYPS010000229.1 GCA_017547395.1 Clostridia bacterium | reverse complement strand
GTCAGCTTGCAAGTGTACAATCCGTCATCGTAGATGTATTTGTCGTTTTCCTCGTGACGCATATCCCAAAGGACGAAGTTGTGTTTTGTTGTTGAATCAAGCGATTCGCCCGCAATTGACTTTAATGCATTTTCTTTTACACCTGATACGGTAACGATTTCACCGCTTGGTGATATAACTTCAGCTTTAAGTGAGGTAAGATTGCGCAGTAGACTTAGCGAAAGGTAGATCATACCGTCCGAACCCGGAGCGAACGGGGACAAGTATGCGAGGGAGGAATTGTGCTTAACATATGGATTTTCGCCTCGTTCGATATTGTTTGTTCCGAGGCGTATTTCGTTTTCAAGCAAGGCGGTGTCAATGTGAGAATAGAGATAGCATCCGCCAAAGAGCGCGCCGTCTGTTTTGTAAAGATTTTCAGCAAACGGGCTCAGCGCATAAAAGTCACCGACAAATCCGAGGAAGGGAATAGAGTAATCTTTTTCTCCGTCTAGCATTATAAAGCCTTCGGTGAAAAAGCCGTTCTCGTAAATTTTTGAAAGCTTTGTTTTGTCAAGCCTCGACAGATCAAAGTCAAGCGTGATTTCAATACTACCCTTAGCGGGAACGGTAACACTTGCACCTGTATATGAGGCGGAATCGATATTCAACTCTTTTCCGCCAAACTTTACAGAGGCATCTTCAAAGGCTTGTATTTTTCCGGTGGTGAAGTATACAAGGTCTTCACGAGTTTTACCGAGATAGTCATAGACGTAGGCGCCCGCAAGCTTGTAGAACGGGTCTTTTTTGTCGGTGAAAAGTGCATACGGTAAGCCGGCAACCTTTTCTGTGCCGATAAGCGATGAAAGTGTAAACGAAAGGTTGTTTGCCGACAGATTTTTCACCTTGATGGTTGCGGAAAATTTGTCTTCAAGCTTGTTTCCGAATTGAAGCTTGGCACCGTCAGAGCCTTCAATTATTATTTTCGCATCTTTTGCAACGGCGGGAGTTATCATTCCCGCACCCTGAAGATTGACCGAGAAATATGACTTTTTTAAAGTTGCGGACGTTTCTGCCAAAGGCTCGGCGGCACTCATAAGAAGTGCCTTGACTGCTTTCACTTTGGCGCGACCGCTGTAGCCTGAAAGATTATCTGTAATTCCGGCAATAATTCCGGCGGTATAGGCAGCGGAATTGGACGTGCCTGACATTGTTGTGTAGCCGCCGCTCGCCGCAGCTACCGACATACTTTCACCCTCAGCGGTAATTTCAGGCTTGATCTCAAGTGTTGGAGTAGGGCCTGACGAGGAATATTCGGAAATTAAAGTTTCTTTCTGTGTTTTGCTTACGTACACGATCTTGCGGCTTATACGCACGCGCTTGCTATGAGCATTTTTGAGCGCCATACCGTCTTTGTGGGAAACAAATACCGCGTAATCATCCGAGCCGTCAAGCTGCATACCCGTCTGAATGGACGAGGGCTGATCTGTGTTGTCGTAAATAATAGCCGCAACCGCACCTGCCGCCGCAGCATTGTTGTTTTTCTCGGCAAACGGAATTTCTCCGCGCTCAATAAGTGCGATCTTTCCCTTGACGTCAACACCCGTGAAATCTTCGGGTTTACCGACACCGGGAATAACAATATACTCAAAGGTCTGACCGTCAAACTTTTCACTGAATCCGGGCTTGATGCCAAGTGCAGTTATTGCGGAGTTTGTGTCGGAAAAAGGAATGTATCGATTTCCTTCTATAAGACAAAGCGCAGGATAGTGTCCTGTGAACGTATTTGCGGAGGCAACCGAGAAAACGTCGGGAATTGTGGAGGGTGTATGCACCGTACCCGAATCGGGGTATTTGGCAAGGGAGTTCTGATAATCAAAATAGGTGTCATAAACCGAGCCTGCACCGAGAGAAGCATTGTTTCCCGCCGAGCATACAACGGGTATTCCCGCATCAAGAACCTTTGCTATCATATCTTCGAGAGGGATATCCAAAAGTCCGTGCTGAGAAAAACCGCCGGGAGTACCGAGACTTAAATTTATAACATCAGCACCGTAGGTGCAAGCATCCTCAAGAGCGGCAATTACGGCACTTGTTTTTGCTGTGACACCGTTATCTTCAAATACCTTCATAAGCATAAGCTGAGCGGCGGGAGCAGCACCGCCGACCGCGGGACTTCCACCGGGAGCATTGCCCGCGGCAATAGCCGCCATAGCAGTTCCGTGATTGTTTTTGCAGCTGACGTCGGTATCTTTGCCAACGTAGTCGAATGCGAACGGTATCTTTTCGCTTTTATATACACTACTTGCAAAACCCGTTTTGTCATCTGAAAGCTTGTAGGCGCCTGTAAAAGCCGATAAATCGTTGATGTTTGAGATAGTAAGACGTCCATACTGACCGTAAGGAAGTGTGAACTGCTCGTGGTTTGCGAGAAAACCGCTGTCGATTATCGCAATAACCTTGTTTTTGCCGAAATCCGGATCGTAGTCACGTCCTGTTGTGCCGTCAAAAAACATCTCGTAGCTCTCTTCGTCGGCCTGACACGCCGCATATTCGGTGTCGGAATAAACCGCACTGACACCGTCAAGAGTGGAAAGTTTTCCTATGTCAGAAGCGTGTAGCTCAAAGCTGAATCCATTTATAACAAAGCTGTATGAAAATCCGACTTTGGAATCGCGGAACATATCCTGTGCCGTTTTTGCAACAGACTCTGCCGAAACTCCGTCTTCAAGCTCGACTATAACACTTACAAGCTCGTCTGTGGTGTTTGCCGATATGCAAACAGTAAGTGAGCTTATAATAACAGCGGCAGAAATCAGTAAAGAAACAATACGCTTGCAGTAATTCATTTGCCCACCTCCTCAAGTGTTGCGGCTTTTACGGTTTTTGTGTTCATAGCATAATCGGTAATGTCTGCCCAAATGAGCTTGCCGCTGATTTCGGTAATATCAAACGTGAAAATATTATCGCCGTCATCTGTGTCTGACATCAGAATTATGTCACCTGTATATATGGAAACTTCTCTTACTCCGATATTGTCTTCGACTTCAATTTCAAGCGTGGTTTTTCCACTTTCGCGGATTATACGCGAATCTTTAAGCTTGGGTAGAGTAGTGTCAATGGCAAAAGGAAGTTTTATTTCGCCGTTCAGGACATTTCCGTTAAACTTTGCACCGATGAGTGCGGTATATCTTCCGTCGGGGAAAACAAAATCGGGATTGATGTAATCTCCGCCACTCCAGATCTTCAAAAAGCGGGTGGGCGAGACTTCGCTTTTTGTCATTTTGCTTGAAAGGTTGTCCGTGCATACAATTTTGCCGGTTGTATCATCGATGATTTTTACCGTAAGGTCTGTTATGTTGCGCAATAGAGAGGGCGCGAGGTACAGAGAATCGAAATATCCGTCCTTGTTCGGAGAGAATGCAATATTTTCCACAGATATTTTGCCGTTTACTGTGAGGTCATTGCTTCCGAGCATATAATCTTTGTCGTCTGATTTAG
>JAFYPS010000228.1 GCA_017547395.1 Clostridia bacterium | reverse complement strand
TAAGGCTCATACCGTAGCCCTCTCCCATACGGTTGGGAATGTAGTAGTCAACGGTTGCTCCGAGCGCGGAAAGATAAAGGTAGAGAATGCTGACGGACGTAACGCCGTCAACGTCGTAGTCGCCGTAGACTACGATTTTTTCATCTCTCGCAAGCGCTTTTTCAATGCGCTCCACGGCTTTGTCCATATCTTTCAGAAGCATTGGCGAGTGAAGCAGCTCCTCCTCCATTTTGAGAAAGGCGGATGCCGCTTCTTTCGTTGTGTAGCCGCGGTTACATAAAAGCCCCGCGGTGAGCGTGCCTACTCCAAGGTCATTTGCAAGCGCCTGTACGGTGCCGTCTCGTGACCCGAGTACGTTCCATTTCTTTTGCATTTTTCTATCTCCATTTTAAATAATAAACAAAGTTAAAAAGGTAAAGTCAAATAATAAACAAAGTTAAAGAATTCCCCGTATTTTACCAAAATCGGCGCGCCTCGCGCGACGAGGGGAAGACGGTACTGATGCAACCGTCACGCAATAAAGAGTCGAAAATTTTTGGGAAGGGGCGGGAAACACTTTTTATAAAAAGGGTTTCCCGCACATATCCGTCATTCAATCATTCAATCGGCTTGAATCTCGCCATAATTTTTTCGGCAATTTTAATGCCGTCAACTGCGGCGGACGTAATTCCGCCTGCGTATCCCGCGCCTTCACCTGCGGGATAGACGTCCTCTTTGCCGAGGATGTTCAGGTCTTCTCCGCGGAGTATTCTGAGCGGTGCGCTCGTGCGCGTTTCAACACCTGTGAGAAGCGCATCGGGAGAAGCAAATCCCTGTATTTTTTTGTCAAAACTTAAAAGACCGCTTGCAAGCGTGTCGCCAAGGACTTTGGGAAAGAGGTCGCGCAGGGGAGCAAAGCGTACCTTGCCGCCCATATACGTCGGCTCGACCTTGCCAAACGAGGTTGAGACCGTCCCGTCGAGAAAGTCCTTAACGGTTGATGCGGGAGCGTAGTATGAGCCGCCTCCCGCCGTAAACGCGCGCCTTTCGAGCGCACGCTGAAATTCTATGGCATCGCGCGCGGAGGCGCCGTAGTCGCTTTTGAAAACCGAAACGCAGACTGCGGAGTTTGAGTTTCTGCCGTTTCTTGCAAAATGGCTCATACCGTTAACGCAGAGCGCGTTTTCTTCGGATGCGCCGGCAACTACCTCGCCGCCCGGACACATACAGAACGTGTAAACGCCGCGCACCTTTGTATTTGTGCTGAGAGAGTATTCGGCGTAGGGAAGTGCGCTGTGCCCTGCAAAGTCGCCGTAGAGGGCTTTGTCAATATCGCTTTTGAGATGCTCGATACGAAGACCGACCGAAAAGTCCTTTGCCTCGACGTTGAAACCGTCCGAGAGCAGCATTTCGTACGTGTCGCGCGCGCTGTGACCTATAGCAAGCACCGTTGCCGAGGAAATAAAATCACCTTTTGACGTGTGAAGCACTCGCTTGCCGCCGCGAATCTCGCCGAAAGATTCAAATTTTGTGCGGTAGTGTATCTCGCCGCCGAGGCTCTCGATTTTTGCCGCCGCATTCTTAACGACTTCGCGCAGAATATCGGTGCCGATATGAGGCTTTGCGTTTATCAGGATTTCCTTTGGCGCACCGAGCGCGTGAAGCGCAGAGAGTACGTATGCGCACCTCGGGTCGTTGATTCTCGTTACGAGTTTTCCGTCCGAAAACGTGCCTGCGCCTCCCGCACCGAACTGAATATTGGAGTCGGTATCGAGCATGCCGTTTTTGTAAAGACCGTCTACAGCCGAGACTCTTTTGTCAACGTCGTCGCCACGCTCTATTACAATCGGGCGGTAGCCGTTTTCGGCAAGCAGAAGCGCCGCGAAAAGTCCGCAAGGACCCATTCCGATAACGACGGGGCGCGCATTCATTATTTCTCTGCCGTACTTTACGTCAAGCTTGCCGCTCGAAACCTCGCCGAGCGAAAGCTTTTTTACGGTTTCTTTTTTAAGCGTTTTACCTGAGGCAAAGCGCACCGAATAGACAAGCTTTACGTCGCGCTTATCGCGCGCGTCGACCGAACGTCGGTATATGGCGAGCGAGTTTGCGGGGATTCCCGCTTTGCGAAGCTTTTTTGCCGCCGTGCTTAAGACCTCTTCCTCGCCTGCATCGAGCGGAAACGAAAGACTGTTTAAAATATATTCGCTCATTGTCCGATATTTACCGTAAGTGTGTAGTCACCGATCGGATAGATGCTGTTTGCAAACTTCGCGGGAACGCTGACGGTAAGAGGTACCTGAACAATTCCCGTAATGCCGTTGTAGTTGAGCTCACCCGTAACCGTAACCTCGTCGGGTATAAGGTTTTCCGCAAGAACGGTGGGCGAACGGAAGGTTACGTTCACGCTGTCACCGATAACGGTGTAGCTGAGTCCGTTCGGGTTTTTGAGAGAGACGTTGTTTATCGCGATACTCTTTTTAACGGTGCCGCGATGGCGTACCGAAATAGATGCAGTGTCGCTGCCGCTGACGTTTTCGACACCCTCGGGCAGATGTATCATAACAATCTGCGTAGTGTCGTCGCCTATTTTGGTTTCGTCAAGCGTTGCAACCTTAAACGCCGTTACGCCTTCGAGAAGTCTTGGGTCGGCACGTACGGTAATCTTTTTCGGGGTTACCGTGATTACGGAGTTGTCGCTGCTTAAATAGCCGTACTTTGTGTCAACCTCGATATTAACCTCTTTTTCAAGGTAAACGGGTATGCTTACGCCTACCGAGCTTTGCGAAATAACGAGATACGGGTTGACGATTTCGGCACCGTCCTCGTTAAGTATTTTGAGTTCGCCGCGCGCGTTAAGGCTCGTTGTAACAGTGCCGAGGTCAAGGTCTACGACCGCCTCCTTGGCTGCCGCAATCACCGAAACGGGACCGCTTATAGTTACTGCGGAAACGTCGGGCGTGAGTGCGCCGAGCGAAATTGACTGATCGTACTGAACCGACGTAATGTTTACCTTTACGGGTATGGTTTTTGTCGAAAGCTCGTCAACGTACACCTCGATGGTCGACGGGCGGATGCTTTTAAGCACACAGCCCTCGGGGGTTGCAACCGAAACGGGGAGCTGATGCTTGCCGCTCTCGCTTACGCTTGAAACGTCAACGCTTGCAACTACGTCTTCAAGCGAAAAGGAAACGACGTCGCTTCTTTTTCCCGTTATTGTGATGTCAACAAGACTTCCGTAGCCGCTTATTACCGAAAGATCGCTCTCGCTCATGAGGAGAGCGGAGTTTTCAACTCCGACGCTTATGCCCGAGAAGGTACGCTCATAATCGGGCGAGTCGTTTGCCATAACGTACAGCCAGATGATAATCGCCACGAATATGCAGAGGATGCGCGGGATGAGGTCGGTTACGTGAAGGCGGTGTCTGATTGTTTCGCCTGTGCCGTTGTTTTTCATTTACGCTTCCTCCTTTTTCTGCTTGTCCTTTTTGCGCAGTGTGCGCTTTTTTGCCGAGGCTTCACCGAGCAGTGTGTCGGTCAGTTCTTTTTTGAGTGTGGTGTAGTTCTGTTCTCCGAAAAGCTTGCCGTCGGTTGCAAGGGATATTTCGCCCGTTTCTTCGGAAACTATAATGACTATCGCATCGCTTACCTCGCTCATTCCGACGCCTGCGCGATGTCGGGTACCCTTTTCCGAGGAGAGCTTTGTATTTGTGAGCGGCAGAAAGCATCCTGCAGCTGCAATGCGGTTGTCGGAGATTATCAGTGCGCCGTCGTGGAGAGCCGCCTTGTTGAAGAAAATGTTTTTGATAAGGCTTTGCGAAACTACGGCGTCAATCTGCACACCTGTTTTCATAATGTCGCCGAGCTTTGTGGCACGCTCGATTACGATAAGTGCGCCTGTGCGGTCGCGTGCCATATCGCTTGCCGCAATGCAGACGTCCTCAATCAGGTGGGAGCGTTCTGCAATTTCTTTCGGAGCCGCGATGCTCTTGAAGTTTTTAAGAGGGTCTGCGCCGACCTTTTCAAGCGCGGTGCGAAGCTCGGGCTGAAACAGAATTACCAGCGCGAGAAGTCCTACCTGAAAGATGTTCTGCAGCAAAAAGCTTGTCGCGTTCATATCGAGAAGCACGGTTGCCGCGTACAGCATAACCATAAGTGCAAGACCTACCGCAAGCTTACCCGCACGTCTTTCGCGGACAAAGCGATAGACGTAGTAAAGCACTGTGGCAAGCACGATTATATCGAGGAAATCGGTGAACTCCATGGAAAGAATCTGCTGACCGATTTTTTTAAAGAATTCTGATAAATAAGTCATAATCGTTTGCACCTTGCAAGCACCTCCGAAAAAAATTCTCACGCGCGCGTGTGACACGGGCGTATACTTATACAAAATATATTATAACATATATAAACCGACAGTACAAGCGGAAATATCAGCATTTTGCAAATAATTTTTGAAAATCTGTGGCAGAGCGGCAAAATATGTGCTATACTGTACATTGAGAAAATCTGCAAGAATGGAGAAAATGCGCTTTGAGTGAGACGTTTGACGGAAAAATCGCATATTCGAGGTACGGCAGCGGTGATAAGCTTTTGCTGATACTTCACGGCTGGGGATGCAATAAAGAGATGTTTGCGCCGTATGCCGAGCATCTTGCAAAAAGCTACACCGTGGTGATTCCCGACCTTCCGGGCTTTGGCGAAAGTCCCGAGCCGCAAGGTGCTATGACGGTTGGCGATTACACCGATATGATTATTGCATTTATCACACATCTCGGATTTAAAAAAGTATCGCTTATGGGACATTCCTACGGCGGCAGAATTATTATAAAAGCGTTTTCAAAGCTTCCTCTTTCTTTTGAAATCGAGAGGGTAATGCTTGTCGGAAGCGCAGGAATAAAGCCGAAAAAGAGCCTTGCGCAAAAGGCGTCGCTTGCCTTTTATAAGTGCGGCAGAAAGGTTTTGTCCCTTCCGCCGTTTAAAAAGCTTTTCCCAAATGCCGTAGACAACTGGCGAAAGCGCAGAGGCAGTGCGGACTATAACAGTGCAAGCGAGGTTATGAGAAAAACGCTTGTACTTTCGGTAAACGAGGACCTGACGGATATTCTTGCAAAAATCAACGTGCCGACACTGCTTTTCTGGGGCGAAAAGGACGATGCAACGCCACTTTCGGATGCAAGAATTATGGAAAAAAAGATACCCGATGCGGGGCTTGTCGTGCTTAAAGGCGGCAGTCACTATTCATTCCTTGAAAACCCGTCGTACTTTCTTCGCGTAGCCGATTCATTCTTTGAAAACCGAGGTTGATTATGGAACTTGCTACACATATTTTAGCCGTAGTCGCGCTTGTATTTTTTGCGGCGCTTTCGGCAAGACACTACACACATATGTTTCAGCTTAACAGCTATACCGAAAAGGTGCAGACGGCTTGGATGAGTAAAAACAAGGTGTTCTTTATTCCCGTTATTCTCCTGCCCGTATGCGCGCTTGCAAGTGCTTTTGTAACCGCGAGAAATTATGCCTATGCATACGGCTTGCTTGCGCTTTTCGCACTTGTTTTATCTTTGTTTTATTTTCCGCGTAAGGCGAAAAAGCCGCTTGTTTACACCGCCCGTGTAAAAAGGCTTCTTACAACCTATGCGATTGTGACCGCGCTTTGCTTTGCGCTTGGCGTGTTGCTCGGCACAAGCGGCGAGTTTATCATACTCGGTGTCGCTACGGCGCTTACCCCCTATACGGTTATGCTTGCCAACAAAATCAACGCGCCTATGGAAAAGGCAATCCGCAACTACTATATAAAGGATGCGAAAAAGATGCTTGCATCGCATCCCCGCCTTAAAATCATCGGCATTACAGGCTCCTTCGGCAAGACCAGCGTTAAATATTTTCTTACTTCACTGCTTGAAACAAAGTACAACGTGCTTATGACTCCCGAAAGCTACAATACCCCTATGGGAGTTGTGAAAACTATCCGCTCCTCCCTCCGTGCAACGCATGATATCTTCGTTTGTGAGATGGGTGCGAAGTACGTGGGCGACATAAAGGAGCTTTGCGATATCGTTCACCCCGAAAGCGGTATGGTGACCTCTATCGGAGAGCAGCATCTTGAGAGCTTCGGAAGCATACAGAATATTATAAATACAAAATACGAAATGGCTGACGGTATTTCGGCTGACGGAAAGCTTTTTATCAACATTTCAAGCGAAACCGTGTATAATAACCGTCCCTCGCGCGAGTATATCACCTACGGTCTTAACAGCGAGGCTGATTACTATGCCGAGGATATTTCGGTAAGCAGCACGGGTACGGCGTTTACTCTTGTCCACGGGGATGAGCGCGTGCAGTTCAAGACGCGCCTTATCGGTGAGTCAAACGTTACCAACATTGTCGGCGCCATTGCCGTTTCGCACGAATACGGCATTGAAATTGCCGAGCTTAAAAATGCGGTTGCCCGCCTTAAATGCGTTCCGCACCGTATGGAGCTTTTAGACCGTGGAAATACTGTGATAATCGACGACGCGTTCAACTCAAATCCCGCAGGCGCAAACGCGGCACTCAAAACTCTTTCGCTTTTCGATGCGGTGAAAATCATCGTAACGCCGGGTATGATTGAGCTTGGTGAGAAATCCGACGAGCTTAATGCAGAGCTTGGCGCGCGCGCCGCGGCAGTCTGCGACTATATCGTTGCGGTAGGCGAAAGACAGGCAAAGCCTATTGTAAAGGGTGCGCTCGATGCGGGCTATTCCAAGGACAAAATCTACGTTGCAAAGACCTTTAACGACGGTATGGAATTTGTCAGAAACATAAACTCAAACGGGCAAAAAAAGGTAGTTTTGCTTGAAAACGACCTTCCCGATAACTTTTAATAACGAGGTAAATCTATGAAAATTCAGCTTGGCGTGCTTTTCGGCGGCAACTCCACCGAGCACGAAATTGCAATTATTTCGGCGGTTCAGGCGATGCTCTCGCTCGACCGCGAAAAGTATGACGTCATTCCGCTTTACATAACCAAGGACAGCCGTTTCTTTACGGGAGATGGGCTTTTTGAAATAAAGAATTACCGTGATATTCCGTCGCTTCTCAAAAAATGCACGGAGGTAACTCTCGTTCGCGAGGGTGACGTTGCGGGCATCTACCGTTTCCCGCCAAAAGCGTTTGGCAAGAGCCGTCTCGGTCATATCGACGTAGCGTTTCCGATAGTTCACGGTACAAATACCGAGGACGGAGTGCTTGCCGGCTATATCGAGATGCTCGGACTTCCGTACGTTGGATGTGACGTTGCTTCAAGTGCGCTCGGTATGGACAAATACGCGATGAAAGCAGTCTTTAAGGATGCGGGAATTCCCGTTCTCCCCGCAAAGCTGTACACCACTGCGGATTATACCGACGTTGACTCGGTTGTTAAAAACGTCGAGGAAAGCTTTGCATATCCCGTTATTGTAAAGCCCGTAAACCTCGGTTCCTCTATCGGAATTTCGGTTGCAAAGGACCGTGCGGCGCTTCTCGCTTCGCTTGACACCGCGTTTTCCTTTGCAGAGGTTGTGCTTGTTGAGCGCGCGGTGACAAATCTCCGCGAAATCAACTGCGCGGTTCTCGGTGACCGCTTTATAGCGGAGGCATCCGAGTGTGAAGAACCTGTTTCGGGCGATGAAATCCTCTCCTTTACCGATAAATATATTTCGGGCGCAAAGGATGGCGGTGCAAAGGGAATGGCAAGCGTAAAACGTATGATACCCGCTCCGATTTCCGAAGAAATGCGCGAGGAGATCCGCACCCTTGCGGTAAAGGCGTTCAAAACGCTTGGCGCAAGCGGCGTTGCGAGAATCGACTTTATGATTGACGGTGACGAGAATAAGCTTTATCTTAACGAGATAAACACAATCCCCGGTTCACTTTCCTTTTACCTCTGGGAGCCGCTCGGCGTTTCATACAAGGAGCTTCTCGACCGTATGATAGACCTTTCATTCAAGCGTGCGCGTGCGCGCTCGCGCTGAGCGGCTGCTTCACCTGGCATGAGACCGCGCCCGTGCAGACGCAGATGTCGTCTGCGCCGAAGGGCAAGGACGTCACGGTCTCGCTGAGCGGTTTCGCGGCCACCTTGCTGGAGTACATCCCCG
>JAFYPS010000227.1 GCA_017547395.1 Clostridia bacterium | reverse complement strand
TTATCAAGGCTAAGCCCGCTGCTGCAAAGGGTCAGTACATCAAGTCCTGCGTTGTAGCAACAACTATGGGCCCCGGTGTTAAGGTTAACTACGCAAAGCTTGGTTAATTAAAGCTATTAAAAAATCCGACTCTATGAGTCGGATTTTTTGTTTTGCTTTCGTACAATACAAAAATACGGTCGCCGCGGCAACCGTATCTTCATTATTCAGATATAGTTCCGTCGGGTAACACTTTCGTATGCGAAATAAAGTCAAGGTTTGATATAGTCGCACTGTACTTTTCACCCGTAAGCGGAGTAACAACCCCGTTTACATTTTCAAACGGAATGAATTTTGCATTTATGGTATCGTCTGCTTCTATAGTAATTTTTGCAAGTCCGCCCTCACCGTGAAAATCACCAAGACCGTAGAAAACAGGCTTGCCGTTATACACGTCGGCAGTCTGAAGCACGTGTGCATGCGCGCCGACAACGATATCGGCACCCGCGTCAATCATAGCCTTGGCACCTTCAATCTGCTCGCTTTCAAGCCACACATTGTTTTCCGCGCCCCAGTGTGCATATGCAACTACAAAATCAGCATTCTGCTTGGCAACGCGAATTACCTCAAGATACTCCTCAATATCATACATTTTGACGACACCCGCATGGCTATCGCTTGCCTCGGGCGTTTTAGGATATTTTTCCGAACGCATTGCGGCGGTAAATGCAATTGTTCTTCCTCCAACGTCTATATAATGAGGCTCATATGCATCCGTTTTGTCAATTCCGGCACCAACGTATGCTATATTTGCATTGTCAAGCACACCGGCTGTTATTTTAAGTCCGTCCGTTCCGTAGTCGAAAGAATGATTGTTCGCAAGAGAAACCACGTCCGTTCCGATATCCTCAAGCAAAGAAATCTTTGAGGAGTCGGCGCGGAAAACATACGCCTTATCAGCCGGAATTCCTCCGTCAGCAAATACAAACACGTTTCCGTGCATAAACACGTCGGCATCGCGCATCTCCGAAAGAAGCTCAGGAGAAAAATCGCTGATATCGTCAACGTTACTGTAAGTACTGTCAAGATTCATATCTCCGCCAAACACAAGTACAACGCTTTCGCGCTCTTCTGCAGGGCTGTCGGGAGCAATAGGTTCAACAGAGGTCTGTATATCCGAGGCGTCGGTTGTTATCTCGGCAGTCTGCGCCGCATATATTTTATCAGCTCTATCCTTTGCTATGTCAAAAAACTTATCCTGCGCCACTCCGGTTCGGTATCCCGATCCCGAAAGAATCCACACAAATGCGCAAAAAATAGCAAGGATTATAAAAAATGCAGTTGGTAAAAATCTGTTCATTAAAAATCCCCTATCAAATAGCTATTATCCCCATCATTGTTCCCCTTTTTTCGCCCATACGTCTGTGCGAATAAAAGAGGTCGGCGTTGTCATAAGTACATTCTGTCGAAAGATCAATATTTTCTTCGGGTATTCCTGCCTTTTGCAGCAAAGTCTTATTAACTTCACCAAGTCCGCAGAGGAATTTACCCTTTTCAGAGGACGGACGAAGATGCTTGAAGGAAAGACTGTCCTCGCCAACGGCGTCAAGCACTGCCTTTGCAACCTCCTCACCAACCTCATAATTCGCCATAGAAATATGAGGACCGATGCACACGTGTATGTCAACGGGCGATGCACCGAGGAAGCACATCTTTTTAACCGTCTTACCTACAATGTCGCCAACAGTTCCGCGCCATCCCGCATGAACCGCGGCAATTACTCCTGCGCCGCTATCGGCAAGCAGTATCGGGACACAATCAGCAACTCTTACACCGAGCGCCACTCCGTGCGAATTCGTTACAAGCGCATCTCCCTCAAAGGTTGCGGGAGAATAAAGTGCGTGACCGCAATGACTTCTGTCAACCTCTAAAACATTCGTAGAATGTATCTGCGGCATAATAACGAGTTCTTTTGCATCTATGTCTACCGCTTCGCAGAAGCGTTCTATATTCTTTTGTACTATAATGTCCTTGTCACCGCGAAAGAATCCGAGGTTCAAAGACTTCGTATGCTCCGGTTTTGAAATACCGCCAAGCCTTGTGGAAAAGCCGTGGCGCACAGGATACATACCCTCGGAGTAAAAATAAGTAACTCCGTTATAGTCAGTGCGTTTTTGCATTATAAGTCTCCTAATTGAGAGAAAAAAGTTTTACTGTTTTGATTGCGCTTCCGTCAGGGAAATCGCGTACCTCGCCAACGGCATAAAAGCCGTCGTTGTCATAAATTCTGAGCAGCTTTCCGTTTTCAAAACACGTGCCGATTTTCTTTTGATAAATCTCACAGCCGTTTTTGGAAAGGCGTGCATAAAACGAAGGTAGCTTTACCGCTTCAAGGTCTGCAAAAGCGTCCTCAAGCGGACATAAAAGTGCCGCGCGCTCATCATAGGAAAGTTCTGAAAGCTCATCAAGAGTATGCGAACAGGAAAGATCAAAATTTCCGCTCTTTGTACGTCTTAACGAGGACATAACCGCGCCGCAACCAAGTTTTTCACCAAGGTCGGTGATAATTGTACGCACGTAAGTGCCTTTTGAAACGGAAAGAGAAAGAGAATACTCACACTCCGAGAGTCTTTTTGTCTCTGCAAAGTAAATATTAATCGGGCGCGCCGCAACGGTCACGCTCTCCCCTGCTCTTGCATAGTCGATGAGCTTCTTTCCGTTAACTTTTATTGCCGAGGTCATAGGCGGCATCTGCATCTGCTCGCCTATCATAGAATCAACAGCGGCAAGCACCTCTGCCTCGGTGGGCAGAGGTTTGCCTGTATCGTTTACACTTCCGTCAGTGTCTCCCGTGTCGCTCACCTTGCCTAAGATAAACGTAGCCTCGTAGCATTTATCGTGCGCGGTAAGGTATTCGCACGCCTTGACCGCTCTGCCGACGAGTATCGGCAAAACGCCCGTAGCAAGCGGGTCGAGAGTACCTGTGTGGCCAATCTGTCGGGTGTCAAAAAGTTTTCGCATACGGCTGACAACGTCGTGAGAGGTCCAGCCGCTTGGCTTGTCGACAACCATAAC
>JAFYPS010000031.1 GCA_017547395.1 Clostridia bacterium | reverse complement strand
GGTCAATTACATCTTAACACAATCGGAGGATTTTCTGTTCATCGGCAAAGCCTCTTTTGAACCACGCGACTATCGCGTGGTTTTCGTTTTACAAAAAAGCAGTAAACGAGTTGTCCTCGTCTACTGCTTTTCTTTTAGGTTATTTGCACTGTGAATTGATGTAAGTAATGAGAAGGTTTTTTGCCTCTTCATTTGTAATATTTTTTTTGCCGAGCAATGCAGAAACCTTTTCAGGGAGCATCAATTCATTTTCATAAAACATCTGCGCAATCTTGAGCTTTTCCTTCTCTTCATCGGAGAGCGATGCAATAAACGCTTCCCCTTTGGCAATCGTACTTTGATAATTGCATTTTCTCTCGTTTCGGACATTGAAAAAAATTGACCGCTTTTGATGATATACATATTGTTCTCCTTGAATTTTTTACAGCTTCGCTTTTTGTTGTGGGGTAATTGATCAAAATTACCCCACAGCTTCCGGTGTTTTGCCAATGTCAAAAGATAATACTTCATCTGCATCGGCTATTACACCATAATCAGCATATTCGAAGATAGGAGCATTTTTATCGGAGTTTATTGCAATGACCGTGCCTGCACGTTGCATCCCCACTATATGGTGTACTGCACCGGAAACGCCAACAGCCACATAAATATCCGGGCTTATGGTCTTTCCGGTGAGGCCTACCTGCATATCATAGGGCATGAGGTTATTGTCAACCATTTTTCTTGTTGTGACAAGTGTCGCACCCAAGGATGATGCAAATTTTTTGGCTGCTTCAACAGAATCTTTTGCTCCATAGCCTATTGCAACAACCATGTCCTCGGAATCAGACGTTGTTCGTACAGTTGCCATAGCAGGTTTTGTAAGGCTCTTTATCTTTGCAATTATACTTCCCGAAAGTGCAGGTCGGAACATGATCATCTCACCCTCCTCTGCAGCAAGCGCAGTACAGTCAGCACAAAGACCAAGCGAAAGTTTTGCCGCAACCTTGGCTGCAGTCTCTTTGCTCCATTCACAACTTGCAAATAAAACCGCACTTGGTTTTTCTCTTTCAATAAGAGTTGCAATTTCCTCAGCTGAAGTTTTTTCAATAACGGTTATATCATCGCTGACCGTTTTTGCATAATCAAGCGGATCCTCACCCACGGAGAATACCTTTTTGAATTTTTTTCCCGACTCGGATATAACTATCTTTTTGCTTGAACGTTTTTTTGCCTCAGCTAATACTGCGGGGAGTTCGTCTAAAGTTATATATTTACACTTGCGTTTGCCGGAACTGTTCTCATATGTGGCAATCACCCGTGTAGGGGAACCTGCAAGACCGCATTTTTCTATGTCTGCGCCGATATTTGCTACACTCCATACTTCCACTGTACCCATTTTTGAAAACAGACTCGGAAAACGAAGAGTATTGATGCGCTCTATAGTGAGAAGTGCAGGCAAAGAAACAGTCTGCATGCCGCTTTTTCTTGTTGTGCATGTAATCATATCGCTTATCTCATCAATGCTCATAACATTTGATATGAGCGAATATGAAAGCATGCTTGCGGTCATAGGTCCAACCTGACCCGTATCGCCGACAAGAGTCTGCCTGCCGCAGAAAACAAGATCGGGAGACAGTTTCTTTATAGCAAGCGAAAGTGCATATGCGGTTGCAAGCGTGTCAGAACCCGCAAACGCCTTGTCAGAAAGAAGAATAGCACGGTCGGCTCCAAGACGAGTAAGTCCCTTCAAAAAAGGTTCTGCCGACATAGGCCCCATTGAAAGTAAAATTACCTCCGCTCCGTTTACACAAAGTGCCGCCTCATATGCGCAGGCATCAAACGGATTTATCTCGCCGTCAAGTCCCTGTCTTATACAAACTACAATTTTCATAAATTATCTTTCCTGATATATCGGTGCAAGTGCATCGTGGATTTTCTTGTAAATCTCGAAAATCTTGCGGTATTTTGCGGTATTTTCGGGATTGGGATAGGTGATATCCTTTTCCTTTACGCATTTTTTAACTGCCTCGGTCGTGTCCTTGAAAACACCTATCGCAACGCCCGCAAGCATTGCAGAGCCGAGCGAAGAGTCGCTCGAAACGGTAGTCTTAAGCGCAATTCCAAGTACGTCCGCAGTTATCTGCCTCCAGAATTTTCCCTTTGTCCCGCCGCCAATAGCTGTAGCAACAGTATTATATGGGATGCCAAGACTGTCAAGATAAAGCTTGCTGTCGAGCAACGATAATGCAACACCCTCAAGCACGGCTCTTGTAAAATGTGCTTTGGTGTGCGTAGCACGCATCCCCGTAAAGCTACCGCAAAGTGCAGGGTCTGCATACGGAGTCAGCTCACCGTTAAGGTAAGGGTGAAAGATAAGTCCTTCGCTGCCGAGCGGCACTTCTTCTGCCGCAGAGTCAAGTTCTCTGTATTCGCCGCCAAAGGTATCTCTGTACCAACGGTATGATGCCGCACAAGACTTTGTTGCAGTACCTGGGTACCAAAGTCCGTCTGCCACATGAGAATAGTTAACAAGGTGGCGGTCGGGATAAGCTTTATCTGTGATTACGCAGATGCGCCCTGCAGTTGCAAGCTTAACCGTAACGTCGCCGCACTCAACCGAGCCTGATGCAAAAACTTCAAGCACGGTATCGGTTGTGCCGCAGATTACGGGAGTACCTGCCGCAAGTCCTGTTTCTTTTGCCGCTTTTTCTGTTACGCTACCGATAATATCGGTAGGCTTTTTAATCTCAGGGAGCATATCAACAGAGATGTTTGCAAGCTCACAAAGCCAAGCATCCCATTTCATTTCGCTACAATCAAAGAGCATACTGCCCTCTGCCTCGATGTAGTCGGTGCAGAAAACGTCGGTAAGGTAATAGCGAACGTAGTCCTTTTCAAAGAAAATATACTTTGCCTTTGCAAAAGTATCCGGCTCGTTCTTTGAAAGCCACAAAAGCTGCGGAAGTGTCCAGATTGTGTCAGGCTTGTGATAGGTCTTTTTAAAAATTTCGTCGCCGTATGCGGCAAAAAGCTCGTTTGCCTCAGCTCTGCTTCTGGTATCTGTCCAGTGCATTGCGTTACGAAGCGGCTTGAAATTTTCGTCGCAGATAAGCGAGGTGTGAGTTGCAGAGTCAATCGCTACTGCAAGAATATCGCTTGCATCAATACCGCTTTTTTCAAGGAGTGCCGCGGTATTTTCCTTAAGTGCACTTATCCAGTCCTCTGCCGACTGCTCGCAAGCGCCCGCCGTAGGATAAAGCGTGGGATATTCAACGGTGTTTTCCGCAACTATAGTACCCTCGGTATCAATGAGAGTTGCCTTTGATGCACCGCCGCCAAAGTCTATACCTAAAAGATATTTCATAGTTTTTTCAAGTCCTTAAAGAATTTCGGTTGAGTGGCGAAGAGTATAACTTTCGCCTTTTGCAAGAGTTATGATACCCTCTTTTGTCTTGAGATTCTTGTCGGTATCAGGATGGTCTCCGATACCGCTCCATGCTTCAAGACAGATATAGGGAGCATCCGGCTTTGTCCAGAGCAGGAAGTAGTCAGAGCCGTCGAAGGCAAAGCGCAAAGCCTTTCCGGTATTTCTATTTTTCAAAATGACACTGCGTGCCTTTATCTCCTCAAAAACGAGCGCATCAACTGCGAAATACTTGTAGTCAAGCGCAAGCGTGTCGCTATCCTCTAAAACCTTTTCCTTATCGTTGCCTATAATGCTGCCGACAGGAGTATTTGAGAAAAGCGTCTCCTTTTCGGGGAGAATAAGATCATATTCCTCTATTCCCTCCGGACAATAATAGCCCGTATGGCCCCCTATAGAGAAGTACATATCGGTGGTGGAGCAGTTTTTTACATCATATTTAAGCAAAAGAGTCTTTCCGCTTAATTGATAAGTAATTCTAAGCTCATAGTCAAACGGAAATTGCTTTTTTGTTTCTTCATTTGCTTTGTGCAAAAAGGTAACCGATATGTCAGTAGCATTTTCCACCTCGAAAAGTTCAAAGCGAACGTATCCATGCTTCCCGAGAGAATACTTTTCGTTATCAAGATAATACTCATTATCCTTGAGGCCGCCGCAAATAGGAAAAACATGAGGGGCACTCATTGCCCATATTTTCTCATCGCCGTACCATATATACTCCTCATCTTCACATATAAGGCTCTTAAGTTCGGCACCGACCTCGCTTATTTTAACGGTAAGATGTTCATTTTTAATAGTAATCATAATAATCTTGGGTAACACAATAGAGATATGCCTTTTGACATATCTCTATTGTGTTACGACTTTTATTTTTTCTCT
>JAFYPS010000226.1 GCA_017547395.1 Clostridia bacterium | reverse complement strand
TCACTGGGGAGACAAAGACCGCGTGCGAATATGTCCTCGCCTACGTTATCACCGACGGTAATCATATCACAGTCTGCGAATACAGGCTGCATATGCATCGGTTTCCAGATGGGGCGGGTCTCGATGTTGAGTTCTTCAAGCGCAAGACGCATTTTTTCAGGATTGCAAACTTCCATTGCTTCCTCGTCAATAGTAAGACAAGAGAGCCAGAAGTTAGGCTTTGAGCATTCAAGATACGGATTCATCTTAACAGGAAGACCTTTGAAGCCTGCTTCGTATCTGCGATAAATTTTTTCTTTTATATCGCGATGCTCGTCAAGGAACTTCATCTGACCGCGTCCGATTCCGGCAACGACGTTACTCATACGGTAATTGTAGCCGATCTCGCTATGCTGATACCACGGTGCCGCATCGCGTGCCTGTGTCGCCCAGAAGAATGCCTTTTTCTTAGCCTCTTCGGTATCTGTTACAAGCATTCCGCCGCCCGAAGTAGTGATAATCTTATTTCCGTTGAAGGAAAGAACTGCGTGCTTTCCGAAAGTACCCATCTTTTTTTCCTTGTACTCTGCCGCAAAAGCTTCTGCCGCATCCTCAATAAGAATTGCGCCATGCTTTTCACAGATTGAAACTATCTCGTCCATTTTGGCAGGAGTTCCGTAAAGATGAGCGAGCATAACAACCTTTGCCTCGGGATATTTCTCAAATGCAGCTTCAAGTGCCGCGGGATCCATATTCCACGTTTCACGCTCGGCATCTACAAACACAGGCTTTGCTCCCTCATACGTAACGGGGTTAACGGTTGCCGCAAAAGTCATATCCGTACAAAGCACAACGTCTCCGCGCTTAACACCTGCAAGCTTTACAGCAAGGTGAAGTGCCGCGGTTCCGGCGTTGAGTGCAAGCGTATGCACGTTTTCACCAAGGTATTCTGCCGCCTCTGCTTCAAACGAGTCAACATTGAAGCCAAGCGGTGCTACCCAGTTTTTATCAAACGCTTCCTGAATATACTGCATCTCATTTCCATGCATTGTAGGCGTGGAAAGCCATATTTTCTTACTTTCTCTTGAACGCTGCATTTTATATTTATCTCCCTTTTTTGTCAAAAATAGTAATCTTGCATACATAAACATTATATTGCCACATAAAAGAAAAGTCAAGATAAATATATTATATAATATAAATATAGGCACCCAAAAATCGGGTGCCTATACCTTTTAAGATTTTATTTGTTGGTCTTAATATCGTTCTCGTACTTCTCTACCATCTTCTTGACCATCTGGCCACCGATAGAGCCTGCCTGCTTGGAAGTGAGGTTGCCGTTGTAGCCCTGACTGAGAGTTACGCCTACCTCGCTTGCTGCTTCCATCTTAAACTGATCAAGAGCAGCCTTAGCTTCAGGAACAAGTGTCTTATTGCTTGCCATTTTTGTTCTCCTTAGGTTTGTAAAATAATCTATATTATCGAGCGCGTTTCCGCGACTCTGATATTATTATAAACAACAAAGCAAACCTTATGAATGGCAATTTAAGCACTTTTATATTGAAGTTTTTTCCTTGCTTTTCAAATAAAAATTTTGCGAAGTTGTCTGCCGCTCATAGCGTGATCGAGAGTATCGCGGAGCAACGAAAAATCTGCAACGAGCGAGTGCGGTTTAGACACCGGCTCATCCTGTATCATCGGCACAAAATAAACGTTTTTTCGCGAAAGCAGCGTTGCTATGTTTTTAAGATTTGCAGACAGTGCATCGTTTGATGCAAGTGCAATTACAAGCGGCCTGTCAGAACGCAGATGCGCCTTTGCGGCCATCGTTACGGCAGTGTCTGTAATACCGTTTGCAATCTTCGCAATAGTATTACCGGTACATGGGCAAATAATAAGACATTCAAGCGGAATTCTCGGTCCAAGCGGCTCAGCTTCCGTAAGAGTATGTATAACCTCTTTCCCGCTAAGTTTCTCCAGCCTTTTACACAAGTCCTCTGCTCTGCCGAAACGGGTGTCCGTAGAGTAAACGTTTTCGCTTACAATCGGCAAAATACTATAGCCGTCATCTATCATTTTCTCAAAAATTTCCAGCGAATTTTTGTGAGTACAAAACGAGCCGCAAAAGGCATATCCAATCATATTTTGATATCTCCCCTTTCCTCATTCAAAAGCGAAATAACAGTGTCGCAAATTATTTCTCCGGCACTTACCGGCGCGACTTTTCCGGGGAGAGCAAGCGCGTGAATCGCCTTTATTCCAAGACTTTCGGCGGCAGAAAAATCAGTTCCGCCTTCGCCTGAAGCAAGGTCGATAATTATGCAGTTTTCCCTAAGTTTTTCAAGGATTTTCCGAGATAAGACAAGTGTTGGAACCGTGTTAAAAATTATGTCGCAGTCTGCGATTGATAAGAGAAATTTCTCGTCGAAAAACTGCACGTTTTCTGCCCCGAAAATCTTTGCTAAAGCACGGTCGCTCGCCTTTCGCGCAGCAACCGTAACGTCGCTCGAAAATCCTCTTAAAATAGATAAAAGTGCCTTCCCGATACGTCCGAATCCCAGAATAAATATACGCGAATCCGACAGCGTTTTATCGGTTTCGCGCATGGCAATTTCTACCGCTCCTTCAGCCGACGGAACTGCATTTTTCACCTGAAATTCTTCACAGTCATTATAGTCAATCACCCTTATTTTATGCGCTTTTGCGACAGATTTTGTGTTTGAACCCACCTTTCCGCAAAAGAGCAACGTACCTTCAGAAAGTGCTTCAATTACTGCATTTATTTCAAGTTTTTCCGCCCCAAAAGGCGCATTCAGGTTAATGCCGTCACGCGATATCGGGAGCGGGAGTATAACCGCTATGCTCTTTCCGACAGCGCTCTTCCAATCGGCACATCTTACCGCTCTTCCAATATCATAG
>JAFYPS010000225.1 GCA_017547395.1 Clostridia bacterium | reverse complement strand
TACTGGGGCACTCCCCTTAACATCTGGGAATGTGAATGCGGTCACCGCCACTCGATAGGCTCTATCGCAGAGCTTAAAGAGATGAGCTCAAACTGCCCTGACAACATCGAGCTTCACCGTCCCTTTATCGACGCCGTTACCATCAAGTGTCCCGAATGCGGCGGCGAAATGAAACGCGTTTCCGAAGTTATCGACTGCTGGTATGACTCTGGTTCGATGCCCTTTGCTCAGCATCACTATCCTTTTGAAAATCACGATCTCTTTGAAGCGCAGTTCCCTGCCGACTTCATTTCCGAGGCTGTTGACCAGACAAGAGGCTGGTTCTACTCCCTCCTTGCAATTTCCACACTCATCTTCAACAAGGCTCCTTTCAAGAACGTAATCGTTCTCGGTCACGTTCAGGACGAAAACGGTCAGAAGATGTCCAAATCCAAGGGTAACGCGGTTGACCCGTTCGATGCACTTGAAACCTACGGCGCAGACGCTATCCGCTGGTACTTCTACACAAACTCTGCTCCCTGGCTCCCCAACCGTTTCCACGGCAAGGCGGTTCAGGAGGGACAGAGAAAGTTCCTTGGCACGCTCTGGAACACCTACGCATTCTACGTACTTTATGCCGACATTGACGGCTTTGACCCCACCAAGTACAGCCTCTCTGACTGCAAGCTCACCGTTATGGACAAGTGGCTTCTCTCAAAGCTTAACTCCGTAATCAAGGAAGTCGATGCAGGTCTTGCTTCATACAAGATTCCCGAGCCCGCAAAGGCACTCGCAGACTTCACCGACGAGCTTTCCAACTGGTACGTTCGCCGTGGCAGAGAAAGATACTGGGGTACCGAAATGACCGATGACAAGATTGCGGCGTATATGACTCTTTATACCGCACTTGTTACACTTTCCAAGCTCGCAGCTCCCATGATTCCCTTTATGACAGAGGAAATCTACCAGAACCTCGTTCGCTCGGTTGACAAGGATGCTCCTATCAGTATTCACCTCTGCGACTACCCCGTAGCAGACGAGTCTATGATTGATGCTTCTCTCGAGTACAGTATGGAAGAGGTACTGAACGTCGTTATTCTCGGCAGAGCCGCAAGAAATGCAGCAAATATCAAGAACCGTCAGCCTATCGGTCAGATGTTTATCGGCGCACCCAAGGCACTTGATGCCGAGTATGTAAGCATCATCACCGAGGAACTTAACGTAAAGAATGCCGAGTTCACGTCCGATGCTTCCGCATTCCTCTCATACAACATCAAACCGAATCTCAAGACTGTTGGTCCTAAGTACGGCAAGCAGCTTGGCGAAATCCGCAGTTTCCTCCAGAATGCCGACGGCAGTGCGCTTAAGAAGGAGCTTGATGCAAACGGCAAGATAGTTCTTGCACTTGCAGGCGGCGAAGTTTCGCTTGAGCCCGACGACCTCCTTATCGAAACCACTCAGGGCGGCAGATACGTTTCTCTCAGCGAGGGCGGCATTACCGTTGCACTCGATACAGAGCTTACCCCTGCACTTATTGAAGAGGGTTACGTACGCGAGGTTATCTCCAAGGTACAGACAATGCGTAAAGAAGCTGACTTTGCAGTGACCGACCACATCACGCTTTATATCGACGGAAATGACAAGATTCGCGAAATCGTTGACCGCAACGCCGCTGAAATCAAGACTGCAGTTCTCGCAGACCTTGTGGTATTCGGCGCAGTTGAGGGCTTCTCAAAGGAATGGGACATCAACGGTGAAAACGTTACCGTAGCAGTAAAAAGATAAATAAAAATGCAGACCGAAAGGTCTGCATTTTTTATTCGTGTATTGTTCTGTAGCAGGAAAGACGTATTGTTTGCGGATAGCTTTTCATAACGGAAAGGGTGTACATATCGCTTGCGCGCATAAGATGCATTATATCGTCAACGTATCTGCCCTCGATAGCCGTTTCTTCAAAGTAAAAATCGATTTTAACGCTTTCGTCACGCTCTTCCCTGTTCATTTTAATCTTACATCTTGCCATTATCGCTACTGCAAGCCTGAGATACTCGTTGTCGGTCATACGCCCGTCGTCTTCTGGGAACGCGGCTAATGCCGGCTTAATAATCATACGCTTTTCAACGTCTCGCATATATTCACCTCGTTTGCTACCAAATGATAGCCTAAATACATTGTTATGATACCATTTGGTAACATTAAAGTCAAGGGGTGATTTTAGTGTTTTTCAAGCGGTTATATGATTTAAGGACAGACCACGATTTGACTCAACAGCAAGTTGCAGAGCATTTGATATGCGATAGAAGAGTTTATGGAAGATACGAGCGCGGTGAGCGCGAAATCCCCTGTTCAATGTTGATAAAACTTGCAGAGTTGTATAACACCTCTACAGACTATATCCTCGGTCTCACCGACAACCCAAGCAGAAAATAGCAAACAAAAAAACACCGCCGTGGCGGTGTTTTTTTATTTTACTTTGAAAGTCTGATTGCCGCTGCGGCTACGTCACTGAGTCTTATCTCACTTTTCCTGAAGTAACTTGCGGACTTATCGAAATCACCGTTAAGCATATACTTTCTCATAATGAGAAGGTCATCAAGCCCTACCTTCTTATCTCCGTTAAAGTCACACATAAGAACAGGCTTTGCATTGACACCGCTTGCTACGTTGATTGTAACCGTTCCCGTATTGTTTACAGGCTCATAAGAAGTTATGGGAGTATCGCCTCTCATAACATAATCACGTATCTCTTTACCGTCTGCCCAGGAACCGACGTTCATAGTGATACTGCCTGTAACGTAGTTCATACCTGCGGCACAGCTATAGCTGTGGTAAAGAACGTTTACGTTCTCGCCTATGTTGAAAATCATATCGCCGCTGTACGTACCGATTTTTGAATTGCCGTAATACAGATAGTTTCCGCCGAGAATATACTGGTACGTTCCGCCGTTTACGTTGATAACACAATCCTTATCCGAACTTACGTACTCGGGAGTTGTATAATAGTTATCCTTAATTTCACTGCTGAATGATACGTATCCGCCGACAAGCAGCGCAACGTTACTTTCAAGCGTTTTGAAACCCTTGCCTAAAGTAACGTTATTGTATCCGAGCTGAATCATAATAGAGTTTGTCGCAGTTGTCGAAAGCTCTATCTTATCCGCCGTAAAATCGCTCTGTATTTGCACAAGTTTACCGTTTGTGCTGATAGCCGCGTCGCTCGTTTCACCTACAACACTGAACGAGTCAACCTTTGGCATAAACAGACAGTACATATTTTCAGGAAGAAGAGCCTCTACTCTTCCCGAAACGTGAAGTGTGGAATCAGCTCCCGCCCTTGCAAGCGCTATCGACATATTGTTTGTGGGATTTTCTTTAGTGCAAGCAGAAACGTTCTTTCCGTCGGAAGAAATGTAAATATCCGAGAGTTCAAAATTCGGTACGGTGCATTTTCCGTCGAAAATCGCATCTGCAATCGTATACATATAAAGCTTGTATCCCGCAGTGCCGGGGTGAAGCTGGTCGGAGGAAAGCAGGCTGCCATCGAGCGCCATTTCAAGAGTCAGTGCATAGAGGTCAACACACACGTATCTCTTATCCTTAGCGGAAAGCGATGCAAGTACCTCTTTCTGCAGTGCGCGTACACTTACTGCGCCGAGTGCATATTTACCTCCACGGTAAATTGCGGTAGTGCCGTAAATACCATCAGTGTCTGCACATTTTCCATACGCGGTGAGAAGTGTTTCGTAATCATCCTTGAAATGCTCGTGCTGAGAAACGTTTATGCTTGTTTGCAACGAGTCATTTGTTCCAAGCCCGATGATTACTATGTCCGCATCAGTTTCTTCAGAAGAAAGGGGGAATGCGAGCATATCGCGGTAGCACTGTCTGCCATAGTCCATTACTCTTGTCGAGCTGCATCCGTAGTTAGCGACAATAATATCCTTGCCGTCGATGCGCGCTTTACCCTCTGTACCAGAGAGGTATGTAAGAAGCTGTGCGGGATACGAATCGGTTTCGGACGAGGAGGTCGTTCCGTAGCCCTGTGTGATACTGTCGCCAACACAAGCGATTCTGAGCGGCTCTTCATACGTCTTTTCCACGCCGTTTACAAGGTCAAATCTCTTGTAGACTGCGTCAGACGATGCAGGATAAATAAGTTTTGCACTGTTTGTACTGCCGCTGTAAGCCTTTACCTGTGTTGCGTCAAAGAGGATTTCGCTTGCGAGTGTCGCTTTATCCGAAACGTTGAGCGTAAAATCACCGCGGAGCAACGGAGCGTAGCCCGAGCCGTTCTGGAACGCGCTTATCTCACAGCCGTTTATGTTGCCTCCGTTTACGCTGATAGAAACATCGCCGTCGAGGGCGTAGTATTTTTTATCCGACTTTGTAATCTGTGAGCCACCGCTTGCATTTGTGCAAAGTTCGCCGAGATACCCTTGAGCATATATCGGAACGTTGAACGTACCGCCGTTTATCACAAGAGTTGCATCGTCTGCGAGGAGCGACATTCCCGAAATGCTGAACGCCTGCGTATTCTTGATAGGAGAATCGGCAGTGAAAGGAACGGACGTTCCGAAAGTACCGCCGTCAACCGTAATTTCTATCGGTGCCGCAATAGAACCGATAATAGACTTTCTGTCTGCACGGCGGTTGCCGCCTGCAAAGTAACGGAAAGTGCCGCCTTTTACGGTAATGTTATATGCAATTTCGGTTATAATATCCTGATTGTCGCTATTTGCCGCAACAACGTAGTTCCAACCTGCACTGTCGTTTACTTCACAGTCGTTGCCTCCGTAAAAGTCAAGCGTGCCGGTAACCGCGCATTTATCCGTAAAGGTAATGCTGTTGAAGCCACCGAAAATTGCCGCACTGCTTGCGGTTACGGTAATGGGAGTATCAATAGTAATGAGATTTGAATTTGTATTCTTGGCGAATTTCAAATCCTTGGCAAGAGTTATTTTTCCGCTTCCCGATGCGGTAATCGTGAGGTTTGCCGACTGCTCGGGAACGACCGTACCGCCAAGTTCGGTCGTACCGAGAAGAACTATCGTTCCTCCGTTGCCGGCAAGCGCTTTTGTAGCCGCGGTAAAAGTATTGTACGGGCTTTCAGAAGTTCCGCTTCCCGCACTTTCTGCGCCCTGAAGCACGTAAACCGTATTGTCTGCGGCAAAAATGCCTATGCAAAGGGCAAGACTAAAGCATACAAGCACTGCACAAATTTTAATAACGTTTTTCATAGTCTTCCTCCTCTCACATCGTTATGGTTTTAATCACGCGCAGAACGTCAACAAGCGAAAGTCTTCCGTCTTCGTTGACGTCAGCGTTGGCAAGCGGTCTCTGTCTGACTATTGCACTAAGCATTATAAGTGCATCGGCAAAGGTAACTTCTCCGTCACGGTTTACGTCACCGTTGTCGATAAGTACCGCTTTTACGTAATTGCCGATTGCCGCCGTCTTAACGGGTCTTATCGCCGAGTCATAGCACTCGGAAACACCTATCAGGAAAAGTCCGCTTTCTTTGCCCGCACATTCATAGGTCAGTTTTACCGTTCCGCCTAAAATAGCGGTTTCATCCTGCTTTGCAGCGGTAATTCTGTAAGGATTCTTATATTTTTCGCTCACCTTGTCTGCACCTACAAACACAAGTCCGCTATTGCTCGGGAATTCAACGTCCGTAAGCACGTAACCTTCGGGCGCGGTAACGTCAAACAGAATGCTGCCGAATGCCGCTGAGGTTGCAAGATTAACGTTGACGGTAGCTACGTTTTTATAAATCTCGCCGTCAACCGTGAGTTTAACGTTTTCGGCAAGTGAAGAGGTTTCTGCTTTACAGTCGTAGCATACGAATCCCGCTTTTTCCTCATACCAACGGTGTTCCAAAAGGTTTCCTTTTGTCACTCCGCAAAAACAGGTAAGGATATGTCCGTTCTCTGCGGGAATATATTTATAAACGTGCTTTGTGTGGAAAGAAACAAGCTCGGGACTGCCGCCCTTACGCGTCCAGTTATCGCTTGCAAGCACCGAGGTATCGCCTTTTACCACGCAGCTGTCAAGAGTAACTGTTGCGGGTCTCACGGTAACTATTTCGCTGCCGCCCTCATTGTAGAAGCGTGTAAGTGTAAGCGGGGTGGTGCCCTGTACTTGGCAGATTACGGGAAGAGTACCTTTCTGCCAGAAATCGTAAAGGTCCATAGTTCCGCCCGCACCCACTGTCTGGAAAGAGCCGATAATGCCGCCCGTATTCGCAGTGTTGGAGCACGTAATTTTTCCTTCGCTATAAACGTTGCCGATCTCCGTGTCGATTTTATACAAATCCTGCTTACCGTTGGCAATGTGTGCGCCAATAACGCCCGCTACGTATTTAACGCCGCTAATATCTCCGTAGTTTGCACACCCCGTAACGGTGAGGTCGGAATCAACCGCTACGTAGTAGTATCCGAAAATACCCGCGGTACAGCTTGAAGTTCCCGTAATCGTACCGTAGTTCTTACAGTTTCTGATTACCGTGGAAGAGCCTGCTCCCGCGTGCTGGTCAAGACCGAGTATGCCGCCTGTTGCAACCACACCGGTTACGTTTCCGTAATTTATACAGTCCTCAATAACTGCAGTGCCGGAAATCTTCTCGCCGACTTTTCCTACAATGCCGCCGCATCCGCTGACATTCGAAGTTGTGGTTACGGTAACGTCTACGTATGAAATACAGTTTTTAACGGTACTGTTCATACAGGAAAATCCGACAATGCCGCCGACATTATTACCCGTGCCGTTTACGCTGCCCTCTACGGTGAGATTGCATACGGTTGCATCACTGATAAATCCGAAAAGACCAAGCGCGTAGCTTCCCGTAATGTTAAGGCCGCTTATTTTGTGACCGTTTCCGTCAAAAACACCGGTA
>JAFYPS010000224.1 GCA_017547395.1 Clostridia bacterium | reverse complement strand
GCTACGCTACAAGCGACACTCCGCTTAGATTCTTTGACAAGGCCGAAAACACCAGAATTATCGTTGGTAACGGAAGCACGGTGACCGGTCCCGGCCACTGCAACTATTTCCGTTCACCCGAAAACGGAGAGATTTACATTGCGTATCACGTTCACACAGTTCCTCCGAATACCGATAACGGACGCAGTCTCGCGATAGACCGACTTGTATTTAACCCCGACGGTACGCTTGCGGTTGACGGACCGAGCGAGAACAAGAGACCTCTTCCCTCGGGAATTAACGGATTTGTTCGCGTTGAAGATTGCTTTACTTACTCTGCTGACGGGCTCAGCAATATGAATAAGCGCAGTTCCGCTGTGGAAAACGTATTCGATAAGATAGCGTATGCAGGTATGACCGATATTCTGACTCTTTCCGAGGGCGGAAGCATCAGCATAAAATTTGACAAACCTACTTCTCTCTACAGCGTATGGGTATATCCCTCTTATTACGATACGTACAAGCATTCAGCGGATATTATAATTAACGGTGAATACACTATTAAGGACGTAAAGTTCAACGCGCGTGGAAACGATCCCGCGGTGTTTGTTCTTGACAAACTTCCAAGCGGAGTTCTTGTCGAGGAGTTGAAGATAGTGGTTCACGTTGACCCGGAGAGAGGATACGCAATACTCAGCGAGGTTGAGTTCATTGATAAAAAATAAACTTATAAATCCCGCTTGACAAGCAAAAATTTCCGTGTTATAATCTTTTCACCCGTGAGGGAGTAGTCAGCGCGAAAGCGTTTTCAAGTTTCAACAACCGGTGCTGTGCATCTGACTTGAAATAAATGGCAAGACTCATGGATAGGCTAATCCTATCCGTGAGTCTTTTTTGTTGAAAACAAAAATATAATTATATAAAAGAAAGGTTTTTGTTATGAAATTCTACACCGAAACCGTAGACGAAGCGCTTAAAGCGACAAATTCGTCCGAGAGCGGTCTTTCGAGCGCAGAAGCTGAAAAGCGCCTTGCCGAAAACGGTAAGAACAAGCTTAAAGAGGCTAAAAAAGATTCGCTTATCAAGCGTTTTCTCAAGCAGCTCGCAGACCCAATGATCATCATACTCCTTATTGCGGCAGCGATAAGCGGAGTAACCGCGGCTATTGAGAACGAAGGTTTTGTTGACGTTTTCATCATTCTGTTCGTTGTAATTATGAACGCAGTTCTCGGCGTTTATCAGGAGTCAAAAGCAGAAAAAGCGATTGAAGCACTTCAGGAAATGAGTGCGGCTACGTCAAAGGTACTTCGCGACGGTAAACTCACCATCGTAAAGAGTGAAGACCTTGTAGTTGGCGACGTTGTTATTCTTGAAGCGGGTGACGCGGTTCCTGCAGACGGACGTATTATCGATAACGCTTCTATGAAGATTGAGGAAGCGGCTCTCACCGGTGAAAGCGTTCCGGTAAACAAGATGCTCGAAATCATCAATCTTGCCGATGAGTCCAAGGACGTTCCGCTCGGCGACCGCAAGAATATGGTTTATATGGGTTCTACCGTTGTTTACGGCCGTGGCGCGTTTGTTGTGACTGCAACCGGTATGGAAACCGAAATGGGTAAGATTGCTGATGCTCTTGCAAACGCTGCCGAGGGACAGACCCCCCTTCAGATAAAGCTTGCACAGCTCTCCAAGATTCTCACCTATCTTGTTCTCGGCATAAGCGTTGTTATCTTCGCAGTACAGCTTATCCGTCCCTCCGAACTTGAACTTTTCAAGAGAATACTCGAGTCCTTTATGGTAGCTGTATCGCTTGCCGTTGCCGCTATTCCCGAGGGGCTTGCAATGGTAGTTACCGTTGTTCTTTCTATTGGCGTTACCAATATGTCCAAGCGCCGCGCAATTATCCGCCGTCTTACTGCGGTTGAAACTCTCGGATGCGCGCAGATCATCTGCTCGGATAAGACCGGTACTCTTACACAGAACAAGATGACCGTTGTCGATCATTTCGGTGATGACGAAAATCTTCTTGCAACCGCAATGGCACTCTGCTCGGATGCAGAGCTTGACGAAACCGACGGCGTTACAGGCGAGCCTACCGAGGCTGCACTCGTTGCTTACGCGGCAAAACTCGGTCTCAAAAAGTATGAACTCAAGGTAAAGGCCCCCCGTATCGGTGAAGCACCCTTTGACAGCGGAAGAAAGATGATGTCTACCGTTCATAATGACGGAACGGTTGTACAGTACACCAAGGGCGCACCCGACGAGGTTCTCCGCCGCTGCACGTCCTACGTAGAAAACGGCGAAGTGAAGCCTATGACCGATGCCAAGATGGCAGAGATTACCGCTGCAAACAAGGAGATGGCAGACCGTGCGCTCCGTGTGCTTGCAGCTGCTATGCGTACTTATGACGAGGCTCCCGCAAGCTATGAGCCTGAGGCGCTCGAAGAGGATCTTTGCTTCGTAGGTCTGACGGGTATGATCGACCCTGTTCGTCCTGAGGTTAAGGATGCTATCGCAGAATGTAACAGCGCAGGTATCCGCGCTATTATGATTACCGGAGACCATATCGATACCGCCGTTGCAATCGCAAAGGAACTCGGAATTCTTACCGAGGGCAGACGCGCTATCACAGGCAGTGAGCTTTCCGAGATGAGCGACGAAGAGTTTGCAAAGGTATTTATGGAAATCGGTGTTTACGCGCGCGTTCAGCCTGAGCATAAGACGAGAATTGTCAACGCTTGGCGCGGTGCGGGCTACGTTACCGCGATGACAGGCGACGGTGTAAACGACGCTCCTTCCATTAAGTCTGCGGATATCGGCGTAGGTATGGGTATTACAGGTACCGACGTTACCAAGAACGTTGCGGATATGGTACTTGCAGACGATAACTTTGCTACAATTGTTGGTGCAGTTGAAGAGGGCAGACGTATTTACGATAACATACGTAAAGCAATTCAGTTCCTCCTCGGCTCCAATATGAGTGAGGTTATTTCGATTTTTGTAACAACACTTATGGGCTTCACCATTTTAAGACCCGTTCACCTGCTCTGGATAAATCTTGTAACCGACTGTTTCCCCGCGCTTGCACTCGGTATGGAAAAGGCCGAACCCGGCGTTATGAAACGTAAGCCCCGTCCCGCAAGAGAGGGTGTATTTGCCGGCGGTATGGGTGTTGACATTGCATATCAGGGCATTATGGTTTCCGCACTTACCATCCTTTCTTACTTTGTAGGACACTTTATGGAAACAGGTAACTGGGCAATTACCGACAGCGAGCACGGTATGACAATGGCATTCCTTACAATGTCTATGGCTGAGATTTTCCACTCCTTCAATATGCGTTCTCAGCGCGGTTCTATCTTCAAACTCGGCAGCTTTAACAAGGTACTCGGTGTTGCCGCAGTAGGCAGCCTTGTTGCAACCACGCTTGTTTGCGAGATTCCTTTCCTTGCAGAAGCATTCGGTTTTTCACCCGTAACTCCTGTTGAATATGCAGTAGCAATTGTACTTGCGGCACTCACTATCCCGATAGTAGAAACCGTCAAGTTCTTCCAGAGAAAGGCTGCAAAGAAATAAACTCAAAACACCCTTTGCGCAAAATGCGCAAAGGGTGTTTGACTTTTTTACTTGTGTTGATTTGTGGAAAATAGTACTATTTTAAAAAAAATTGTACTAGTTAACCTTTTTTTTTGCGCAATTGTCTGTTATAATTATATTTAATGTACGAAGCTTAATTTGCCGCTTTCGTTAAAGGTTGTTTTTTAAGTTTTGATGCCGTACAGTGAAGCAAATGATACACTCGGAGGAATTAAAATGAAAAGATTTGTGATGCTTTTAATCGTTTTGCTGATGCTTGCGACAGTTTTTGCCTTTTCTGCAGCAGCAGATGAGGGTGACGTTTACTATTACGTAGACCAAAAAGCGGGAAATGACAGAAACAATAGCGGTAAAACTCCAGAGGAGGCGGTTTCTACGTTTAACCGCGCTATTATGAATGCTAAAAAAGAAGGTGCAAAGCGTGCCGTAATAGTAATTATGGCGCCCTACACGGTAAGCGGTCACGTAAAGGTAGTCGACCACGCGGACTTTCCTGTAGTTATGACGTCATATGACGGTAAGACCGATTACCGCAAGGAAAACGGTGCAATAATGCATCTCGGAAGCCGCAACAGATACTATCTCGGCGGCGAGACCGCGTTTGAAAATATAAACTTCGACTTTCAGGGAACTATACTTTTCGGTGCTCAGTACTTCCCGATTACTATGGGTGAGGGCGTTGTACTGGACTGTACCGACACTCTTGGCTTCGATGCCGTTGGAGTTGACGAGGCAGGTGCCCACATTGCGGGCGGATATATCTATCCGAGCGGAGAGTTCGCACTTGACCTTGATTCCAACGTTACCATAAGGAGCGGTGAATTCAACAGCGTTTATGCCGGAACCTACCGTTGGGACGATGGCGAAACCGGTGGCGTTACCTTTACGGGTGCCAATCGTATTAATATCGAGGGCGGACATATAAAGGCGTTATACGGCGGAAGCGGTGTGAACCATATTTCCGACTCTACCGAAATCAATATAAACGGCGGTAAGGTTGACAGACTTTATACCGGCGGCGATGAAATAAGGCGTATAAAGAACCTTGCTACTGTAAACCTTAACGGCGGAGAGGTCGGTGAGGTTAACGTAAACAACGTCATCGGCGATGCAGTGGTAAATCTCGGCGACACAAAGGTTTCGTCTATGCGTGCATATTTCCACAGTGAAAAGCTTATCCTGGAGCATCGCACTTGGGGAAAGCGTACCCTTAACTATGACGGCTCTAAATATACCGCCGAGCAGGTGGAGGCTTTCTCAAACGGATTTGATAAGCTTGTGGATATAAATAACCCCGATGCTGCAAGTAAAAAATTTGAGAAGTTCTCAAAACTCATCGGAACTACGGCTGAAAACGTTTATTTTGTTGCCGATGACGGAACGGGTACCGGTAAGAGCGTTGCCGAGCCTACAAATTCCCTTAACAAAGCATTTATCGCGCTTAAGGAAAACGGCGGTACGATAGTTGTGGTTGGAAAATGCACTGTTGATAAGGAACTTATACTCCGTGCATGGAACGGCAAAATCACACTTACCTCCGTTTATGGCGGCATTGACTTTCAGAAAGAAAACAGAGCGGTACTGGCACTCAGGCAGAACGTTACTCTTGGCGGTGAGCTTGAGCTTTGCAATATTACGGTTGCTGCCGAAAACAGAAGCCCTGTAATCTATGCTTACGGACATCCCCTTACTCTCGGTGACGGAATAACCTCCAAAATCCACGAGCTTACTATGACGTACGTGTCCGTATACGGTGGATATAAGGCTGAAAAGGACGGCTGCGTTACAAGCATTACGGTAAACAGCGGTATATGGCAGGACGTATATGGCGGCGGTGCAGGCGATGATAAGAATCTCAAGTCGAATATCGTAATAAACGGCGGTGAAATATGGGGACCCGTAGTTGCAGGCAGTAAAGGCTCGCACAGTGGCAGCGGCAATGTAACTGTTAACGGCGGTAAGCTTTATCAGGGAATTTTCGCTTCCCGTCTTGATAAGGGCGAAACCTCCGATATGAATACGGTTATTACCGTAAACGGTGGCACTGTTTATGCAACTGTTGCTCCCGATATCGAAAGTTTTGGCACATATAACGGCACTTTTGAAGTTAATCTTGTCGGCGGCGAGTACGGACATCTCGTTTCGCTCAACGGCGGTGCTGACTATGCGGGAAATATTACCGCAAAGCTAAGCGTTGATAAAAGCATTGACGTAAATGCAAAAGAAGAGGGTAACGTAACCTTTAAAAACCCGATACTCCATGACGGTGCAGACCCCTGGCTCTTCTATCATAACGGCTTGTATCACCTTACCGCTACCATAGGTAACGGAGGTATAGGTCTTGCTACTGCGGCAAATCTCGGCGACCTTTACAATGCGGAATTCAGACTCTTCTATACTCCCCCCGAAAATGACCCGTGGATGAAGAATCACTGGTCACCCGAAATTCACTATTATACCGACGAGCAGATAGGCGAGGGTAACGGCGGCTGGTACTGCTATTTCTGCTGTGACGGCGAGGGCAAGGATCAACATTTCCGTGCAATGGTTATCAAGTGCCTTGACGGTGACAACTTCTACGGTGACTGGGGTCATCCGCTCACCGGAGAGGTCAATATGCCTATGCTCGTTAACGCAGTCGATATTCCCGAGGTTGCAAATACCTTCCACGGCGGCCAGACCGACGTTATCATTGACGGCGAGGTTTACGCTTTCTTTACAACGCTTATCGGCTATCATACCAAGGGTGACGGACAAAAGCAGGTTGAGCTTATCGCAAAGATGCCTAACCCCTGGACTCTTCAGGGCCCTGCGGGAATTATCAGTATTCCTACGTATGACTGGGAAAAGTACGGCTCTATCTGGGACGTGCGCTCCGAGGTAAACGAGGGTGGCACCGCAGTTTACGGTGACGACGGCAGTATATTTATGGTGTTCTCGGGAAGCTTTTATGATGGTCCCGAATACAAGCTCGGACAGATAAAGTACCTTGGCGGCGACCCGCTTGATATAGGCAACTGGGAGAAAAAGTCTACTCCTATTCTTGACAAATCCGAGGAGATTACAGGTTGCGGCCACGCGTCATACTCGGTTGACCACGAGGGAAATAACTGGATATGCTACCACGCGTATATAACCGGCGATACAACAATGCGGGGATATGGAATGGGAAGACGCGCATTCGTTGAACAGTACACTGCAAATAAGGACGGCGTGGTTATCGGTAACGGTTCGGGACATCCCGCACCTCTTGAAACCGAGTACACAGTTTCGATAAATCCGATGCCTCTTGCAGAAAAGATAAGCGGCTTTGACAAGACGGGCAGCTTCGAGGCACCGAAAACCGAAATCAGAATGACCCTTAACAGCCTTACCGCTACCGTAAACGGTATGGCAAAGACGCTTGACGCGGCACCCGTAATCAAGAATAGCCGCACAATGCTTCCCGTAAGATTCGTTGCAGAAAATCTCGGCGCAACCGTATCCTGGGACGGCGCAACGCAGACCGTAACGGTTAAGAGTTCGGACGTAACTATCGAAATCGTTATTGGTGCTGCTGTGGCAAAGGTAAACGGCAAGCAGATCACGCTTGACTCACCTGCGTATATCGAGCCTTCGAACAACCGCACGTATCTGCCGGTACGTGCAGTTGCAGAGAATCTCGGTGCAACCGTATCCTGGGACGATGTGACAAAGACGGCAATTCTTACAAAGTAACGTAAAAAGGACTGCAAATGCAGTCCTTTTTGTTTCGGTAAATTAATGTTTATAAGAGCATCTATGTCAATGACAATGGTAGGGGCTGACGCCTTCGGCAGCCCGTTGCGCCACCGCAATGTCATTCTGAGCGTAGCGAAGAATCCTTGTGTGTGAGGGTTTGCCTTGCCATTTCAAGCCGACTATGGTTAAAATTTTTGCACAAGGATCCTTCACTTCGTTCAGGATGACAAGTTAGTTTGCTTCTCATAAACAATAATTTACAATGCGCAGCATCAGACAAAAAGGCCGCAAGGAGCCGCTTTTTTATTTTGGGAAATACCGCATTATATTGCTTTTGCTATAAAATGGTGCTAAAATGTTAAAGTAATCACTTGATTTTACAGAGGAAGGACAATTATGAAAAAACTGAATTTCTGCGATTTTCTGCCCGATTACGAAACCGAGCGGGGAGATGCTTGCACCGCTTATGATTGCGGTTACGGTAACACCGCGGTTTCCGTTTTTGCTACCGACCCGTCCGAGTTTTTTGTATATACTGACGAAATCGCAAAAAACGCTACGCTTTATTCGGAAAATAAAATTGCCGACAATACCTTTTTGACGTTTGTTGTTTTACATAACGGAAAGGAATATGCAATTCATTTGTCATACTGTCCTATCTACGGAAATGCGCGTATCGTGTGGGGTGAACGCGGATTTTTGCCCGTTTGCGACGACTCTGTCCGCAATAGCGGTGACACTCGCACCTCTGTGTTGCAGCATTCAAGAAACGGAGTGTTCAACAGCAGTAACGGTACGGGTGCACCGGGTATGGCGTATATTATAACGCTTGCAAACGGCAATTTCATTCTTATCGACGGCGGTCCCCGTCAAAGAGAAGAGCACTTTACAAAGAAACTTGTAAACGGTGAATGGATCAATTGCGAACGCAATGCCGAGGACGACTGCGACAAGCTGTACCGTTTGCTTTGCGAGCGTACACCGGAAGGAAAGAAGCCGATAATAGAGGCGTGGTTTATTACTCACAGCCATAGCGACCACGTAGATCTCGCATTTGATTTTCTCGGCAAATATAAGGACGCGGTTGACGTTCGCATAGCTGCGTATAATCTCCCCGACCCGCTGATAAATCCCGTAAAGCACGAGAATAACGAGGTGCTGTCAGGGCTTAGAAAAGGTATTCAGGACCGTCTTGCCGATGCAGGAGCGGTGCACTGGGATATCCGCTCGGGTCAGCGTATGAGCTTTGCAGGTTGTGAGGTTGAGATTCTTCATACACACGAGGACTATTTCCCCAAGTCATTTGCGTGGTGCAATCACACAAGCTCTGCGTTCCGCTTTAAATTTAACGGCAAAACCTTTATGGTGGCGGGAGACTGTGAAAGCGACATATGCCAGATGATGGCTGACAAATACGGCAAGGAGCTTAAAAGCGATATTCTGCAGCCTACCCATCACGGCGTAAACGGCGCTTGTGTTGCCTTTAACTCGGCGGTTGATCCGCAGATCTGCCTGTGGCCTATAGACGCCTACCGTTTTAGCACCGACGGCCGTCTTTTGGGCACTCTTCGCGGCTTTGAGTTCAATTGGCTTTTGCGCAGCGAAGAATTCGGTCACCGTGAGCATTATCATAGCAGTGAGGATGCAGAAATCTTTACAGATTAGTAACTCGGCAATTCAAAACAAAGTGGCAGCCAAATGGAATTCCATTTGGCTGCCACTTTGTTTGTTAATGTGTGATGATGTTATATCATTTCCAATTCGTCTGCAGAAGGGAATTTGGGAAAGTTTTTGCATATGCTGTCCTGATACCAGAATGC
>JAFYPS010000223.1 GCA_017547395.1 Clostridia bacterium | reverse complement strand
TTATTGCATTTGACGGAGCATATACGATACCTTTTCGCTCATATTATTCTATGAACATCGAAAACTTGATGATGACAGGCAGAATAATCAGTGCTACAAAGATGGCAATGGGTTCGACAAGAGTAATGGGAACGTGCGCTATCGGCGGGCAGGCGGTTGGAACGGCAGCTGCGATGTGTGTTAAATACGGTTGCCTTCCCCGCGGAGTACTTGAACATATCTATGAACTTCAGCAGACCTTGCTTAAGGATGATTGCTATATTCCTTCTCTTCGCAATAATGATGAGTCGGATATTGCGAGAAAGGCGTTTGTCAGCGCAACGAGCCACAAAAAAGGCTTTGAACCGCAAAACGTTATAAACGGAGTCAGCCGCCCCGAGAATGGGTGTGAAAACATATGGGTATCGGACGGCATTTCGGATCGCGGTGAAACCGTTTCGCTTGCTTTTGAAAGATCTGCGGTTTCACAGGTACGAATCACCTTTGACACAAATTTTAATTATTCGATAAAGCAGACGATGTCGGTAAAACGTCAGAAGCAGCAAAGGAAAGGCGTTTCGCCCGAGCTTGTTAAAGATTATACAGTTATTCTTTGGTCGGGTGAAAATGAAATTGCAAGAAAGACTGTGACAGACAACGTTCAAAGACTAAGCGTTGTTGATTTTGACATTACAGAGTGCGACAGGGTTACTGTGACCGTTCATACTACAAACGGCGAACCTGATGCACGCATCTATGAAATACGTATCTATTAACGGAGGAAAAAATGGACTACTTAAAGCTTCAGAACGGAAGTGACGTTCGCGGAATTGCGCTTGAGGGGATCGAAGGACAGAGTATAAATCTTACTGAAGAGGTATGCCGTAATATCGGACGCGGCGCAGCACTTTGGTTTGTGAAAAAGTGTGGCAAGAGTGATGTTCGTGTGGCTGTCGGCCGCGACTCGCGCCTGTCAGGCCCATCGCTTGTCAAATGGATAAGCGAAGCTATGGCAGAAGAGGGAATAAGCGTTACCGATTTCGGTATGGCAAGTACACCTGCTATGTTTATGGCTACTGTTACAGAAGGATATGACTTTGACGGCACTGTTATGGTTACTGCAAGTCACCTGCCGTTTAACAGAAACGGATTTAAGTTTTTCACCAAGGACGGCGGTGCAGAATCCTCCGACATAAAAGAAATCCTTACACTTGCTGCAGGAGATGAGAATACGGGACTTGCGCCTAAGAGCATCGAAAACGGCGAGTTTATGGACACGTATGCGAGAGCGCTTGCGGATAAAATCCGTGCCGCAACGGGTGAGGAAAAGCCGCTTGAAGGTTTTAAAATAGTTGTTGATGCCGGTAACGGCGCGGGCGGATTTTACGTTGAAAAGGTGTTGAAGCCTCTCGGTGCCGATACAAATGGCTCAAGATTTCTCGATCCTGACGGCTCTTTCCCGAATCATATCCCGAATCCCGAGGATAAGGAAGCTATGGAGAGCATTACCGAGGCGGTGAAAGAGGCGGGTGCGGACTTCGGTATAATTTTTGATACCGACGTTGACCGCGCGGGCGCTGTGCTTTCGGACGGAAGCGAGCTTAACAGAAACAGAATTATTGCAATGCTTGCGGCGATATTACTTCGCGAGCATCCGGGAACTACTATAGTTACCGACTCAATTACTTCTACGGGACTTGCAAAGTTTATCTGCGAAAAGGGTGGAATTCACCACCGTTTCAAGAGAGGTTATAAGAACGTTATAAACGAATCTATTCGACTTAATTCACTCGGTCAGGACAGTCAGCTTGCAATTGAGACGTCGGGACACGGCGCGTTCAAGGAGAATTATTTCCTCGATGACGGTGCTTACATCGTAACAAAACTTCTCATCGAGCTTGCAAGAGGCGAGAAAAACGGATACACTCTTGAAAGTCTTATTGAAAGCCTTGAAGAGCCTGCAGAGGGTGAGGAGTTCCGTATGAAAATACTTCTCGAGGACTTTAAGGATTACGGAAAGCAGGTGCTTTCAGACCTTGAGGAATATGCAAAGGGTATAGAAGGCTGGGAGATAGTTCCTAACAACTATGAGGGTGTGCGTGTCAATGCAGATAAGGCACACGGTGACGGATGGTTCTTGCTTCGTCTGTCGCTTCACGATCCCATTCTGCCTCTTAATATCGAGAGCAATACAAGCGGCGGTGTTCTTACCATAGCAAAGGCACTTGGTACCTTCTTTGGCAAATACGACAAGCTTGATGCGACAAAATTTTTTGATTACGTTAAGTGAGGAGATAAAAATGCAACAGATTTTAGAAAAAGCAGGCTTCATCTGTGATATGGACGGCGTTATCTATCACGGTAACAAGGTTCTTGATGGCGTTCCTGAATTTATCAACTGGCTGATTGACAATCACAAGAAATTTGTATTTCTCACTAACAGTGCCGAAAGAACGCCACACGAGCTTAGTATGAAACTTGAGCGAATGGGACTTTCCGTTTCTCCCGAACATTTTTATACCAGTGCGATGGCGACCGCTGCGTTTTTAAGTACTCAGAAGCCGGGCTGCACCGCATACGTTATCGGTGAAGCGGCACTGATGAAAGCGCTTTACGACGTAGGTATTTATATGAACGACGTTAACCCCGATTACGTTGTAGTCGGCGAAACCCGTTCATACAGTTTTGAAAAGATAGAAAAGGCAATTGAGCTTGTTAATAAGGGTGCAAAGCTTATCGGTACAAACCCTGATATAACGGGGCCTACCGAGCGCGGCATTATGCCTGCAACGGGCGCGCTTATTTCGCCTATTGAGATTGCAACGGGCAAAAAGGCGTATTTCGTAGGCAAGCCTAACCCGCTTATGCTTCGTCACGGTCTCCGTACGCTCGGATGCCATTCCAATGAGATTGTATTTATCGGTGACAGAATGGATACCGATATTATTGCGGGCATTGAGTCTAACGTTGATACTCTTTTGGTGCTCAGCGGTGTTACTTCGCTTGAAGATATCGAGAAGTTCCCCTACCGCCCGAAGTATGTTCTCGGCGGACTTTGCGATCTTGTTAAGGAGCTTCATAAATGATGAATACCGAAGAACTTTTGAAATATATTGACTCATTCGTTCCCGTATGGCAGGGCGAGCTTACACCCGATAGCCGCTTGCTCGACTTTGAAGAAAAGTGGAACGCTTTTCATACTCCGCGCGGCAGGCTTATGTCCTGCGCGCACCGAGGTGACCGTAACGAGGCGTATTATCCCGAAAACTCACTTGAGGGCTTTATCAGCTCTGTTATGGTTGGCGCCGACATACTTGAAGCAGATATTCATACAACAAAAGACGGCGTTCTTATCGTTATGCACGATGACACCCTTACCCGCACTACAAACGTGAGCGAACTTCGTGCATCGGGCGTAAAACTGCCCGAGACCGACAACATTTGCGACTGGACGTATGAGGAAATCTGTCTGCTCAACCTTATTTCAAAGCACGGTAACGTCACAGAATATAAGGTTCCGACGCTTGAAAAACTTATTGTGCTTGCAAAGGACAGGGCGTTTGTCACGCTTGATAAGACCGGACATTTCAACTGGGACGGCGTAATGGAGCTTATCTATAAGCATAAGGCGTATCGCACCGTTCTTATCCCGTATGACTATAAGTTTGAGCGCGTGACCGAGATCCGCGAAAAGATGCTCCGCGAGGTCGGCATAGCGGCACCTTACTTTGCAAAGTCTATTCGCGGCGCGGGAATTCTTGACCGCGAGCGCGTCGAAAACGCTGTGAATTATCTTAAGGAAAGCGGTATGCCGCCTTTACTCAGATGCGGCGGATATAAGCCCGAGGAGGACGAAAATCACGCGCTTATTCTTGCGGACGTAAAGTCAACTCACAGACTGTACGGCGAGACACTTGTCGATGCAAATGACCATAGAGAAAACTGGCAGCGTATGACAGAGCTTGGATATAACATTATTATGGGCAACAACATATACGCAATGGTTGAATTTGTAAAAGAAAAACTGTAAAAAAAGCAGGCGAAAGCCTGCTTTTTTGCTTAATATAATGCGCGTAAATTAATGTTTATGGTATCTAAAGGCTCCCTCCGGGAGGGAGCTGTCAGCGCGAGGGGTCCT
>JAFYPS010000222.1 GCA_017547395.1 Clostridia bacterium | reverse complement strand
TCATTGACATATTAAGAAGAGAAATATATAATAAATTTAATTCAGTTAACATTTACGGAGGGCGCTATGGCAATGGAATACGTTGAGGTTGATAAAAACCTGATAGTCGAGTCAACTATAGGAAAGTACGACGTAAATCTGATAAATATTAAAAACGAGCCGTTTGACGTTTACGGCATGTATGATTATAAAAATCAGGATATGTACCTAAGAATGCCACGCGATATTGCTACTGAGGTAAGCGACGGCGTTTTCAGACTCAACCGCGAGCCTACAGGCGGCAGAATCCGTTTCACCACAAATTCTGAATACATCGCAATCAAAACGAAAATGGACTACGTTGGCTATGCTCCTCACTATACTCTTATCGAGGCGGCAGGCTTTGACGTGTATTTTGACGTTGACGGTAAGGATATGCTCAAAGGCGTGTTCATCCCGCCTCACGGCACTAAAGAAGGGTTTGAGAGCGTTGTAAAATTCCGCGACACAAATCCGAAGCAGATAACGATCTGTTTTCCCGTGCATTGCCTTGTAAGAGAAGTGTTTATAGGCATCGCCCCCGGTGCAACGCTTGACCACGGCAAAAAGTATATAAACGAAAAGCCTGTAGTCTGCTACGGCTCATCAATTACTCACGGCACGGGTTGCACCCGTCCGGGACTTACGTATCCCAATATTCTTTCGCGCAGATACAACGTAGACGTTCTCAATCTCGGCTTTTCGGGTCAGTGCAAGGGCGAGATGCGTATGGCAGAGTATATAGCAAGCCTTGATATGTCTGCGTTTGTTTATGACTATGACCATAATGCACCTACTCCCGAGCATCTTAAGGAAACACACGAGCCTTTCTTTAAATTCATCAGAGAGCGCCACCCGAATCTGCCGATTATTATGCTTTCGCGCCCGAACATTTTCCCTGAGTCAAAGACCAATAAAATCTGCCGCGATATCATATACGAAACCTACGAAAACGCAGTAAAAAACGGCGACAAAAACGTGTACTTCATAGATGGCAGCGAGTATCTCAAGGAATACGGATATGATGACTGTATAGTTGACTGTATACATCCTAACGATATTGGCTATTCGCTTATGGCGGACAATATCGGAAAGTATCTTGAGAAGGTAATCGCAGAAAGCGAGGACTTTAAAAAATGAAAATCATAGTTGGCGGGGACGTCGCCTGTGAGCGAAAAGAAAGATATGCTCACGGCGGAATCGACCTTGAGTTTGCCAAGGCTGAAAAAATTGCCGAGTGGCTTGGCGGCGCAGAAATTGTAAATGACGAAGCCGAGGAAACTTCCGAAGAACTTGCGGTTGGCAGAGTAGACCGCGGATATGTAAAAGAATTTTTAGACACACTTGCATTCAATCAGTACGGCATTTGCCGCAAGGACGGTAAAACTGTTGTTGCGGGACATTGTACCATGTCCACAGCCCTCGCCTGCGACTATCTTTTAAGCCTCGCTAAAGAGGACGTGAAAGACGGCTTTACGGCAGTGCTTACAAACGATGCTTGGATTGCTGATTTTATTGAGCCTGACGCAACGCTTGTTTCGGCTACCGATTGTTGCTTTGATAATTTCGAAGTAGTGTATTCGGCAAGCAAGGAAGTATACGTAAAGTATATTGCCGATTTGAAAGCAAACGGATACGAACTTGGTTTTTCGAATGAAATATGCGGCAATCTGTTCAACCGTTTTAAAAAGGGAAGTACTTTCCTTTCCGCATCATACTCCCCGAGCGAGGAATATATCCGCGTAATAAGCGGCAGTCTTGATAAAAACAAGTTTGTTGACGTTCTCAAGACCGGCGACGAAGATATCAGCGAGGTTACCGTAACGCAGATGACTCTTGACTACATAAGCGGAAGCTTCGGTATGTGCTATATCATCACGCTTAAAGACGGTTCGTTTGCAATTTTTGACGGCGGCCACGTGCGCGTAGTAAACGGCTATCCAAAGACCTACGACTATGTCCGTCTTTATACTTTGCTTAAAGAACTCAACAAGCGTCCCGATGGGAAAATAGTGATTTCTGCATGGTTTATGACGCATGAGCATGCTGACCATTTCAACGTTTTTTATTGGTTCTGCAAGCAGTACGGCAGTGAGGTAACCCTCAAGGCTTATTGCGCTTGCCCCTGCTCGAACGCAGTTGCATACAATGCGCAGAATCCCGAGTATCATACCGTAAACGGACAGCTCAAAGAGGCTCTTGAAAGTGTTGGCGGTGCAGATGTTGTAACGCTGCAGACAGGTGATAAATTCAGCCTTTGCGACGTTGATTTCGAGATTATTTTCACAATTGATGACCGTTGTCCCAAGCGCCTTCGCCGCTTCAACGATTGCTCGTTTGTATCGAAAATGACATATAACGGACAGGCGATAATGTGGCTCGGAGATGCGGGAATTGCGCCATCTAAGCTTATAAGAAAGCGCTATACCACCGAGTATCTCAAGAGTGATATTGTTAATGTTGCGCATCACGGATATAACGGTGTTGAGCCGGAACTTTACGATATGATCGGCGCGAACGTATGGCTCTGGTCACTTTATTACAAGATTGTCGAGGGATTCCTTGCAGAAGGCGCAGACACCTCGCTTGATTACGTACAGTATGCGAGAAAAATTCATTCTATGGAAAATCCTCCGCGTATTTTCTACCACAAGGGTGCGAACTACACTCTTAAACTGCCATACCGCGGTGAAGAAGATCTCACAAAAAGATAAAAGAGAAGGCAAAGCCTTCTCTTTTTTTATTCTCCGTATTTGCCAAAATCTATTAAACCATTGAAATCGCGCTGGCGAAGCACTTCGTAAACGCCGACCGCAACCGAATTTGCAAGGTTCAGGCTACGTAGCGAGTCGCGCATCGGTATGCGTACAGTGCAGTCGAGATTCTTTTCAAGCAGTTCTTCGGGAAGCCCTTTCGTTTCTTTACCGAACATTAAAAATACGTTTTCGGGATATTCAATTTCGGTATAAGAACGCGGCGCCTTTGTACTGTAGTAGAAAACTTTTGCGTCAGGATTCTTTTTGTAAAAATCCTGAAGTCCGTCGTAATATGTAATGTCAAGCTTATCCCAATAGTCAAGCCCCGCGCGTTTTAACTTGCGGTCATCAATTGCAAAGCCGAGCGGACGTATAAGATGAAGTGCAGCACCCGTTGCAGCACATGTGCGCGCAATATTGCCTGTATTCTGCGGAATTTCAGGCTCAAGAAGTACAATGTTTATATCTTTCATAGCAAAACCTCACAAAACAAAGATATTATATCGCGACACAAGCCTTTTATCAAGCGAAATATATGATTTATTTGTGAAAATTTATTTTTATTGTTCAAAAATACAATAGTTTATGTTATAATAATATACTGAAAATAATATACCGAAAGGATAACTGATCCGAAATGGGACTTTTTACTAAAATTTTTGGCTCGTACAGCGACCATCAGATAAAGAAACTAAAGGCGATTGCAGACGGCGTCGATGCGCTTTCTGCTAAGTATGAGGCAATGAGCGACGAGGAGCTTCGCGCGCAGACCGCAGTGCTTAAGGGTCGTCTTGGCGCGGGTGAAACTCTTGATGACGTTCTTGCGGATGCCTTTGCAATTGCACGCGAGGCAGACTGGCGCGTGCTTGGAAAGCGCCCCTTTTACGTGCAGATTCTCGGTGGCATTATTCTTCATCAGGGAAGAATTGCCGAGATGAAAACGGGTGAAGGTAAAACGCTCGTTGCGACCATGCCTGCATATCTTAACGCGCTCAGCGGCAAGGGCGTCCATATAGTTACGGTCAACGACTATCTTGCACGCCGTGACAGCGAGGAAATGGGCAGAGTTTATGAATTCCTCGGTCTTACCACAGGTCTTGTCGTTCACGGACAGATGCCTGACGAAAAGCATACGGCTTATAATGCCGACATAACCTACGGTACCAATAACGAGTTCGGTTTTGACTATCTTCGCGACAATATGGTTGTTTACAAGGAACAGATGGTTCAGCGCGGACATAATTTTGCAATCGTTGACGAGGTTGACTCTATTCTCATCGACGAAGCGCGTACACCCCTTATTATTTCGGGAGAGGGCGAGAAGTCTACCGAGCTTTACGAGCTTGCCGATAAGTTTGCGAGAACTCTTCGCAAAAAGGTTATCAAGGAAACTGATGACAAGCAGGATATTGAAGAGGTTTCCGACGGAGCCGACTACGTCGTTGACGAAAAGGCGAAAACCGTGGTTCTTACTGCAAGCGGTATTGCAAAGGCGGAGCAGTTTTTCGGCATAGAGGACTATTCGGACCCTGCAAACTCTACTATTGCCCACCACGTTCAGCAGGCAACACGCGCACACGGTATAATGAAAAACGACGTTGACTACGTTGTTAAAAACGGTGAGGTTATTATCGTTGATGCATTTACCGGCAGACTTATGCCGGGACGCCGTTATAACAACGGACTTCATCAGGCGATAGAAGCAAAAGAACACGTAACCGTTGAAAAAGAGTCCAAAACTCTTGCATCCATCACGTTCCAGAACTACTTCCGCCTTTATACCAAGCTTTCGGGTATGACGGGTACTGCGCTTACCGAAGATAATGAGTTCCGTGAAATCTACAACCTCGACGTTGTAGAGGTTCCCACCAACCGCCCGATGATACGCAAGGATTATCCCGATGCGGTATACAAATCCCGTGCAGGAAAGTACCGCGCGATTGTAAAGAAAATAATCGAGTGTCACGCTAAAGGACAACCTGTTCTTATCGGTACGGTTTCTATTGAAAAGAGCGAGGAGCTTTCGCACGAACTGAAGCGTAATGGAGTTGCACACGTAGTTCTCAATGCAAAGCACCATGAGAAGGAAGCGGAAATAGTTGCGCAGGCAGGTAAACTCGGTGCAGTTACCATTTCCACCAATATGGCGGGACGAGGAACGGACATTATGCTTGGCGGTAACCCCGAGTATCTCGCAAAAAACGAGATGCGCAAGATGGGAATAGAGGAAGAGCTTATTGCGCTTTCCACCGGCAGTTCGGTTACTGACAACGAGGATGTTTTAGCTGCGAGAAAGACCTTCTCGGAGCTTTACGAAAAGTATAAAGAAGAGATAAAGCCCGAGGCTGACAAGGTTCGCGAGGCGGGAGGTCTGTTTATTCTCGGTACGGAGCGTCACGAGAGCCGCCGTATTGACAATCAGCTCAGAGGCCGTTCGGGACGTCAGGGAGATGCAGGCGAATCAAAGTTCTATATTTCTCTTGAAGACGATCTTATGCGCCTTTTTGGCGGTGACCGTCTTTACAATATGGTAGATCGCCTTGGACTTGACGATGACACTCCTATTGATGCAAGAATTCTTTCGGATAACATAGAATCTGCACAGAAACGTATTGAGGACCAGAACTTCAATCGCCGTAAGAACGTCCTCACCTACGATGACGTTATGAATCAGCAGCGTGAGGTCATTTACAAGCAGCGCCGCGACGTGCTTGAGGGGAATGACATAAGCGGAATGGTGCGCTCATGGGTGGACAGCGTTGTCAGTGACAAGGTAATGTCGTTTATTGATCCCGAAAGCGGTGAATATAATTACAGCGCGCTTCTTTCAAACTTTGTCGGTGCGGTTCTCAAGAGCGAAATCGGCGAAGATGATATATGCAAGCTTAGCGCTGAAGAACTTACCGGCAAGGCGTGTGAGGCAGCCGGAAAACTCTATGAAAACCGTGAGCAGCTCTGGAAAGAGGCAGGCATCGATATGCGCGAAATTGAGCGCACGCTTCTCCTTCGTTCCGTTGATGAAAAGTGGATGGACCACCTTGATGCAATGGATGACCTTAAAGGAAGCATAGGTCTCAATGCATATGCTCAGCGTAATCCTATTACCGAATACCGACTTGTCGGTGCGGATATGTTTGATGCAATGGTTGAGGATATCAAGGAAACAACTGTTCTCCGCGTGCTTTCGGCAATTCCGCGTCAGGCAGCACCGATAGAGCGAAAGCAGGTGGCAAAGCCTCTTGTAGAAGGCTTTGCAGGCGGTAAAATGCCGCAGAAAAAAGCACCTGTCCGCAAGGAGGTAAAGGTGGGCAGAAATGACCCGTGTCCCTGCGGAAGCGGCAAAAAGTATAAAAAGTGCTGCGGTGCAAACGAAAACTGATTTTGGAGAGTGATTTATGAAAAAGAACAGAATAATAAGATTCGGTTTGCTTATTATCGGCTTTTTGTTCTTTGCAAATCCGAATATCAGTATTTTTGATATTCTTCCTGACTGTATCGGATGCCTTTTTGTAGTAGCTGCTATATTCAAACTTGCAGATATCTCAGAATGGGTAGGCGAGGCAAAGCGTGCATTTTACGTTCTGTTTTGGATAAATCTTTCGAAACTTCCCGCTACCGTTCTGCTTATGTGGATGACCGGTTCAAGCGTCGGCGAGGATGCAATGTGGCTTCTGTTTGCATTCTGCTATGCTATTGCGGAAGTGATCTTTGGAATACGCGCATTTTCGCTTTTGTTTGAAGCATTTGCATACGTCGGAACAAGACGTGACGGAGGCAACGTTATGTTTGCTATGCTTACCCGTCCCGAAAAGACTCTGAAACGTGGCGGAAAAGAAAAAATACGCCCCGCAAAATATCTCAGGCTTGAAAGTGTTGCCCGTTTTACAACCGTATTTATCATTCTGCGTACAGTGCTTTGCACGCTCCCCGAGTTTGCGCTTCTTTCTTCTCATGATAGCCTTGGCTACGTCACTCCGGAGGGAATGGCGCTCTACCGCTTCAGACCGATGCTTGTTGCGATAGGCGCAATTATTACGCTTGTCATAGGAATAATATGGTTTGCGCGTATTGCAAAATATACGGTGCATCTTTCACGCAACAGTGAATTCTTTGGCGGACTTTATGACGAATATCTGTCAGTTGCAAAAACGCGTGTCGGTATTTTTGCAATCCGTCGCACGTATATATTTGCAGCACTTGCAACTGCCGCAGCGTTTTTTTCGGTAGATTTTTACCTTGATGAGATAAACTATATTCCCGACTTTTTAGCGGCAATATTTCTTTTTGCAGCGGCGTGCGCCATAGCAAATCAGGTCGGCGGCGCAAAGCTGCTTAAAGCAGCATCTGTTTGCTACTTTGTCACTTCATCGGTCACGTTTGTGACAATGATACGCTTTGTCAGTCAATATCCGTATTCTGCAGTTCACAAGATAGCACGCGCAAAGGAACTTTATATTCCTTATGCGGTTTCAAATGCAGTAACTCAGATTGCGTTTATCCTTTCGTTTTTTGCGCTTGCGGCGGTTATTATGCGAGTTGTCCGCGCGCATACGGGCATCAATACCGTTACGGGCGTTTCTAACAGTTCAAAGCCGCTTGTAAAGGTATATTCGGGCAGAGCAGTGCGCCTTCGTATCGTTACTTTGCTTGCGGGTGTTATGAGCAGCCTCTAC
>JAFYPS010000221.1 GCA_017547395.1 Clostridia bacterium | reverse complement strand
TTCAGTGCCGCAGAGCCGATGTACGGTCCGGGGCATGCGAGCTTTGAAACTGTTTCGAGATACTGCATTGCCTGCTTATACTTCTCACCGTAGCAGTTCTTCATATACTCCTGCTTCATATCCTCGAAGCTAACGTCCTTATTCCAAAGGGTTTGTGCTACACTTTCCATAAGAATATTATTCGGGAAGCTTGAGCGCTGCACCTGACAGCTCATATAGCCGCCAATCCCAAGCTTTTCAAGGGCGTGTATATCCCTGTTTATAAGCTCTGCGAGTCCTATTCTGCCAAGGTCATAGTTAGGTCTTGTCCATACGTGGTATTCAAAGAAGTGGCTGTCAACGCCCGGATTCCACTTCTGCCACTCACGGAGAAGTGCAATTGACTGAGAAACGGATTCCGGAAGCGTCAGCTTGTTTCTTGCAAATTCCGGCGGCACCTCAAGACTTTCAAGGTCAAGGTCGTTATAGGAATCCGAATAGTTACGCGTTATGGGTGCAAAGCTGAGTACGAATCTATCCTCATTCTTGAGCTTATTTTTAAGTGGTGCCCAGAGAATGTCGGTATACACTATAAATACTATTTTGGTGTCAATATTTCTCTGTGTCAGAATCTCGTCAAGTCTGTTAAGAAGGTTTACGTACAAATCAGCAGGTCTTTGGTCCTTGCACTTTTCACACTCGCAGTGGCAATTGGTTCCGTCTGCAAGCCAGAATTCGAGATGGGTTACGGTGGGATTCTTCTCGCAGTAATTTGCTGCGGCATTACACATTATATCTACCGCCACAGGATCTGACATACAGATCTGCGTATTCATCGGAACTCCGCCCAAGAATTCACGTTTTCCGTTCACAAGCGCAAGGTGATCTCTGATGCTTTCGGGTATCTCTCCCTGCCATTTATCCCAACCGCCTGTTACGACACCAAAAGGATCGCAGGTCCATCCGTGACCTACCGCATAATGAAGAAGTCCTCTGTCGGATATATCCTCCGTAACCTTTTTCATAATATGCTTTACGTCGTCCTTGGTAATTTCCTTTCTTGTAACGTCTCCGTGCTCGTGTGTGTACCAACGTCTGAAGAAAGTATATGGAACTTCAAACTGAACGAAATATCCGTTCATGCCTGCCTTGGGAATCCAGTCGATAAGGTTGTATATGTGCTGATAGCTTATCGCTCCCTCGATACAAATGGATCTGTGGCGGTAAGAGGGCGCTTCACACACCTTTACAGAACATATGTCAAGGGCTTTTTTCGGAACGATTTCTTCTCCTTCACCGGGACGAACCCATACTACTCCAATTTCACGAAGAAATCTGTATACCGCAATAAGAACGGCTCTCTCGTTTGCTCCACTGATTACGCCACAATAATTCTCGACATCGACAAGAATTGCATCGTCAAATTTCTTGTCCTTTACAGTAGGAAGCTTTTTATCAAATTCCTCCGACATACCAACCCAGAGTACGTCTGTGAGATTCGCATTATATTCGTCGTAAATACGCTCGTCAACAACTGCGTTTGTTTCCATTTTTCTAAGGTACTTTGCAAGCTCACTTGCCGCAAGCTTCACGGTTTTATGGCTGCCGATTCTTGCTATCGTTACGGTGTTTATGGTAACCATAATTTTCCTCCCGAGGTTATACGGTAATATAGTAATGTATAGCTGACTTGCTACAGCCATATTGTAAAGCAAAACAAAGAAAAAGTCAATGTTTTTTCCAAAAAATTCACAAGAAAAATGATAAAAATGTCAAAAATTGTAAATTGTGCTTTTGTCTATCGGATGCATACAAAAAGCGTCGGAGAAAGCTTGATTTCTCCGACGCTTTATATCTGTTTCTATATAATAACTCCAATTATTATTTTACGTTGCCACAGGTTTATCTCTGCGGCGGGGTGCAATCACCCTTATAATACTTTATATAAAATCAGTTACATTCAGCAACAAGGGGTCCTGCAAGCTCTGCAAGATAGAAGAGCTTACCGGGAAGTGTGGGCATAAATGTAGAGGTGATATTCATATCGGGCCCGTAGTGGAGAGTTGTAAGGAAGCTCATACCCTGCCAGCCCATACCTCTGCCGAGAGCACCGTCACAGCCACCGATTATATAGTCAGCCTTTAAAAAGAGGCCGGGGCCTATTGTGTTAGCTCTGCAGGGAACGAGAGTTGTACGGCTTTTGAAGCTTGTGATTGCGTTCTGTTCTATTGTAAGGGGGTGAAGCTTTGCGCCGATTCTATAGCAAGCGTTCTTCCACTCATCAACATTTGTATAATCTTCTGCAAACTGGGGTTCCCAGAAAGCGATGTGGCACATTCTGCCGATACCGAATACGAGTACGAGCTTTGCGCCCTCTGCCTTGAGAGCTGCAATCTTTTCGGGATATGTAGGAAGATTTGTCTTCGTAGCGAAGTTTCTCTGGGATTCGGGAACTGTCTTATTGAGCTTTCCGAAGAATGCCTGCTTCATGCTGAATTCGAAGGAAGCGGGGTTGTCGTTGGAAAGAGTGTTTCCGTCGCCGTCTGCCCATTCATCCATATTGAATGTGTAAACGTGGTCGCACTTGATGTTCCATGCATTAAGGAAGTAAGCCGCCCATTTGTACATACCCATAGGACCTACGGGGAGAATCATAGCGAGCTTTTCGCCTCTTTCGCCTGCAAGCTTTATCTGCTGTGCGATTTCGTGACCCATAAGTGTATCAAATTCATAAATGTTTGCACATTCAATGGGATTGAAATCCTTGTGCCAGAAATCTTCTCTCTGAACGCCCTTTTCGCAGCATTCGTCGATTTTTTTCATATCCCATCCCTTGGGGTAAAAGCCTTCAAGAAGGCTACCGTTTACTGTTGTAAGAAAATCCATAGCTATTCTCCTTATATATTAAAATTTATTTTCCCTCTGTCGAGGACTTTAGTACTGATTTATGCACGAGTTTCTTCCTCAAGGAACTTAAGAGTTTCCTCGTAGCTGCGTGTTCCCGTGGTTGCGCCCTTTGCAGTTACGCAAAGACCGCCTGTCGCATTTGCTATCATCATACATTCGTGGGGATCTACATCTCTTGCATAAGCTGCAAGGTAGCCACTGCAGAAGCTATCGCCTGCGCCTGTTGTGTCAACCGGCTTTCCTCTGCCGACGATGGGGTATATATTTCCTGCCTTCTCGTCTGCCATTCTGAGATAGCTTCCCTTTTTGCCAAGCTTTATAATAACGTTCTTTGCGCCCTTTGACATAAATACGTCGGCAATTTCGTCCAGGTCTTCCTCGCCGCCTGCAAGCTGTACACCTCGTCAATGCTCGGCATAAGAAAATCAATGTACGGCATTGCGCAGTCAAGAAGCTTTGCCCAGTTGCCCTTTGCGTCCCAGCACACGTCAAGGAAGGTGGTTTTACCCATTTCCTTACACTTTTTAAGGAATTTTGCGGTCTGCTCTCCGTCAAAGGTATCCATAAGGAAGGTCCCTGTCAGGAAAACAAGGTCACACTCTTCAATTATGCTATAGTCTATATCGCTCTCTGCGAATACTGCGTTTGTTCCCACACAGTGAAGGAAGGAACGCTCACCGCTCTCATCAAGAAGAACAACGGATGCAGAGGACTGAACGCTTTCGTCGTCCTTAAGTCCTCTTGTATCAACGCCGGACTTCACAAGACAATCTCTGAGATAAACGCCGAATATATCTGCGCCTACCTTACCTACAAGCTTTGCGTCAACGCCCATTTTTGAAAGGTTTATTGACGCAGTCATTGCGTTTCCGCCGTTATGTACGGTAATTGAGTTTATCTGCTGGAGCATACCCTTTCCGGGATAGGAGCCAACGGGCGATGCCATAACGTCAGCAACAAGTATACCAACACAAGCAACCTTCTTCATCACGGCAGTAACCTCTTTGCTACAACCTTAGGCCATACCATCTCCTGACGGAAGCCTTCGGCATACTGGCAATTACACTGAAGCCCACGGTATCTTGCCGCAACTCTGACAGTTTCAACGAAATCTATCTTATCGTGGTCAGCCATCCACTTTATCTGGCTTTCGTGACATTCAAGCATTTTTATCTTAAGATCAAACTCGTCTGTGATGTCTACGTACTCGGTAGGAACAAAGTTGAGTCCATAGGGGTTATCCATATAGTAAATGGGAGTAACCTTACTTACCTTGCCATTTCCGTTTCCGTAGTGAGGAACGCTTGCCGCAAAGGATGCGTCAAATACAAGCTTTGATACTGCTCTGTGGTCAGGCATATAGTCCTCGGGGGATTGAGTGATAATAAAGTCGGGATCTGCGTCTCTTATTACCTCTACGATCTTATCCTTCTGCTCTTTGCTGCCGCCGTCAACCAGAAGGTCACCGACGTCAATTGTAATTACCTTAACTCCTGCAAGTGCGCCTGCCCTCTGCGCTTCTCCCGCACGGATAGCGCGAAGCTCGTCCGGCTTAATAACTGCGTGTCCCATATTTCCGTTTGCAACGTGGCA
>JAFYPS010000220.1 GCA_017547395.1 Clostridia bacterium | reverse complement strand
TATCGGAATAATTGAAAGAGTCGACAGAGAAGACGGTTCAGTAAAAGTTCGTTACGATGATAAAACTGTCACTTATACAATGGAAAATCTTGACGAAATTGAACCTGCTTACGCAATTACAGTACATAAAAGCCAAGGAAGCGAATATCCGTTTGTTGTGATTCCCGTTGCCGCGTTTTCGCCAATGCTTATGACCCGTAACCTTATTTATACAGCGGTGACGCGCGCTAAAGAAATGGTAATTCTCGTTGGCAGCGAACTTTCGCTTATGCAGATGATTGAGAGCGCAAATGTTTTAACAAGACATACCGGACTTAAGCAGTTGTTGGAGGCGGCGAGTGATCAGAATATTTAAATCTATTCTTGACCTTGCCTTTGTTCCCAAATGCGCAATTTGTAATACAAGGCTTCGTGATTCCAGTAAGGGATTGTGTTCTTCGTGCTTTGAAAAATACGAAGATGAAAAGGCAAAATATTGCGATTTTTGCGGAATGGAAGCAAGGATTTGTGCTTGCACCCCGCATCTAATGATGATCAACGGTTGTTCGGATTATAGAAAACTTGTGTTTTACAGTAGCGATGCCGGCAGAAAAATTGCAAGGGGTATTGTGTACAGTCTGAAAAGGCGCCACAACATACCGCTCGCCGAGTTTGTTGCATCTGAAATTTCCCAAATTGACAATGCAAAACGGTTTGACGGCGCTGTAGTTACGTATTGCCCTCGTTCTGTCAAAAATGTTAAAAAATACGGCTACGACCATGCAAAAATGCTAGCACAGTTTTTTGCTGAAAAAACAGGGTTGGAATTTGAATCGTTAATTAGACGGAAAAAATTCCATAAAACAACCGAGCAGAAAAATTTGAACTACAAGCAGAGAGAAGCAAATTTAAAGGGTGCATTTTCTTTAACGGATGAGAAACTCGTTGAGGGAAAGACTATCATTCTTATAGATGATGTTGTTACCAGCGGCGCTACGATCAGTGAATGCATGGCTCTTTTATACTCTGCAGGGGCAAAAGATGTAATTTGTCGCAGCTTTGCATATACATATAGAAAGAATAAGTCAAAAAAAGATTGATTTTGCTGTTGTTTAGTGGTATAATTATTCTGCTATTTTATGCGCCGAAAGGAATGTACATATAATGAGTCGAGATATAGGTATTGATCTCGGTACTGCCACGGTGCTTGTGTATGTCAAGGGAAAAGGGATAGTTCTTGAGGAACCCTCCGTTGTTGCTATAGATAAACTTACTGATAAGGTTATTTGTGTTGGAAGAGAAGCACAGCAAATGCAGGGGAGAACCCCGCCGAATATTGAGGTTGTCCGTCCTATGCGCGACGGCGTTATCAGCCGATATGAGGTGACTTTGCAGATGCTTCGTCATTTTTTGAGCAAAGCGTATGGGGGAGCTATTCTTTGGCCAAGGGTGATGGTATGCATACCAAGCGGTATTACCGAAGTTGAAGAACGTGCTGTTATTGATGCGGCAAATCAGTCCGGTGCGAGAAAAACATATTTAATTGAAGAGCCTGTTGCAGCTGCCCTTGGAGCAGATATCGACATCTCTATGCCTAACGGAAATCTTATTGTCGATATCGGTGGCGGTACTACGGATATTGCTTTGATTTCGCTGGATAATACGGTGGTTTCCGAGTCTATTAAAGTGGGCGGAGATAAGTTTGACGAAGCGATTATCAGATACGTCCGCAGAAAGTATGGCGTTCTTATTGGAGAGCGTACAGCAGAAGAGGTTAAGCTTCGCATAGGTTCCGCATATCCGCGCGAGGAAGAAAAGTATATTGATATTAAAGGAAGATGCCTTTCTCAAGGATTGCCTAAAGCAATTCGTCTTTGCTCGTCGGAGATGCTTACCGCACTTGAAGAGCCTATTACTGCGATAATAGAGGCTGTTTGCGCGGTTGTTGAAAGAACGCCTCCTGAACTTGTCGGAGACGTACTTAGTAACGGAATTGTTATGACGGGCGGCGGTAGTCTTTTGTACGGACTTGACAAACGTATAAATAAGGCTACGGGTATTAAAACCAGAGTTGCTAAAAATGCCGTACAGTGTGTTGCACGCGGTACGGGAAAGGCTCTTGAGTATCTTTCGCGCTTGCCTGATGGGGCTAAAAATCTGTCCAAATCAAGACCAGAAAACAGATAAAAGTGAACGCTATGCGTTCACTTTTTGAACGAAGAATGCCAATGTTTACACTTTTAAATAAACTGTTTTCAACCGAATATATGGTAAAGCCGCAGGCTCGTCTCGGAGAACTTCCGACGAACCGTGCGGCTTATTCCGATTTTATAAACCTCGCCTGGCCGGCAATAATCGAGTCGTTGTTCGTATGTATGACAAACTTTATTGACTCGCTTATGGTAAGCAGAGCCAGTGAAACTGCAGTAGCTGCGGTTGGTGTCACCAGTCAGCCGAGAATGCTGTTTTTTGTTCTGTTTTTTGCAATTAATGCTGCTACTACTGCAATTGTAAGCAGAAGGTATGGAGAAAAACGGCAGGAAGATGCAAGTAAATGCGCAGCGCAGAATCTTACGATAAGCATTATAGTTGCTTTTGTTGAACTTATAGTTGCTTTCTCCATTTACCATCCATTGCTCCTGTTTTCCGGAGCTCAGACTGATACAATTTCAGAAGCGAGCGTTTATTTTAAAATCACTATTGTTGGTATGATGTTCTATTCCTTCAGCTGCGTGCTGAATGCTGCACAACGCGGTACCGGAAGAACTAAAATTACAATGCGAGCTACTCTTATCGGAAACTCTGTCAACATAGTTTTTAACTGGTTGCTTATAAACGGAATATGGATTTTCCCGCAACTTGGTGTCAGGGGGGCTGCTATTGCAACTTTAATTGGACAAATGTGTTCGTTAATAGTTTCACTTGTTTCGTATTTTGGGAAAAACTCGTATTTAAAACTTAAACCTTCGTATTTTTTCCAGTTTGAAAAAGAAACGCTGCATGCTCTCGGACAAGTAGCAAGCGGCGCCGGTGTGGAAAATCTGTTGATGCGAGTGGGTCTATTTATGTTCGCAAAGGTTGTTGCTGATCTTGGAACTGCAGAGATGACTACGCACCAAATATGTATGAATATAATCAATCTGTCATTTGCATGCGGCGATGGACTGGGTGTGGCTGCTTCTGCAGCAGTCGGACAGAATCTCGGAAGGGGAAGACCTGACGTTTCGTTAATGTACGGAAAAGTGGCACAAAGAATTGCATGGGTGTTTTCTGCGATACTATTTGCAGTATTCACTATCGGAGGGGAAATGCTGATGAGGTTGTTCTCCAATGACCTGCAAATCATTAAAGAAGGAATAAATATTTTATGGGTAGTTGCTTTTGTTAGTCTTGCACACCCGGCACAGCTTATTTTTACAGGCTCGCTGCGAGGCGCAGGGGATACAAAATTCAATGCAATAATTTCTTTTTTCAGTATTGTTATTGTAAGACCTATACTTGCATATATTTTGTGCCATATTTTTAAAATCGGAGTCATAGGCGCTTGGTTTGCGCTTATGCTCGATCAGTATACGCGCTGCATATGTGTAACAGTACATTTTCATCGTGGAAAATGGATGAATATAAAGTTATAAGAGGGCTTTGAGTGAAAAATTTTAAGTTTGACCGTAAATCGATATTTTTGTTAACTCTTGCATTCGTTCTTATTTGCTTTGCTATCTTTTACATAGTCGAATTATGTACCGAATCAAAAATATATTACGAAGACGAAGTTGTTGCTCATTTCGTTGACGTAGGGCAGGGGGATTGTGCAGTTATTACTTCGCCATACGGAAACGTTATTATTGATGCGGGACTTTATGATGAAGTCGAAAGAACCGTCGCATATATAGATTCGATAGGTGTTAAAGATTTTAAGTATGCAATTTTTACTCATCCTCATTCTGATCATATAGGTGGAGCAGGTACGATAATTTCTAATTATAACGTTGAAACTGTTGTTTTGCCAAATGTTATTTCTACATATACACCTTTTGAAAAAATGCTTGAAGCTATCAAGCAAAAAGAGTGCAACGTCATTGAGGGAAAAGCGGGAGTTTC
>JAFYPS010000219.1 GCA_017547395.1 Clostridia bacterium | reverse complement strand
CTTTCGCAGGCTCCTTCCGTCAATCGCTCCAAGAAAAAACGCGTCGCCGTAGGCGAGGCGAAAACGCGACACACAGTGCCACTGTTTTTTCTATGTGAACGGTCGCGTTTGCCACCTTCCTCTCGGAGGAAGGCTTTACTCTCATAAACAATAATTTAACGTTTCTAACCGAATTTTTTTCTAACTTTTAATTTTTTCTTAAAAAACAGTTTACAAACGGACGATAATCGTTTAAAATAGTAAAAGAAATAATTTCATATCGGAGTATTAAGTTATGGCAGAGAAAAACCAGCCTAAGTTCAAGCGTGTTCTCCTCAAACTTTCGGGGGAAGCGCTGGCAAAAGATGTAGACGGTATTTACAATCACGGCTTTATTGACGAGATTGCACAGGTTGTTAAAAAGTGTATTGATGCGGGCGTTGAAATTGGTGTTGTGTGCGGTGCCGGTAACATCTGGCGCGGCCGTCAGGGCGTGAATATGGATCGCGTTCGTGCTGACCATATGGGTATGCTTGCAACCGTTATCAATTCGCTTGCTCTTCAGGATGCTTTTGAGCGTGCGGGGGTATCCACCCGTGTTATGACTGCCATTGAGATGAATGCTATGGCAGAGCCTTATATTCGCAACCGTGCAGTCCGCCACCTTGAAAAGGGAAGAGTGACTATTTTTGGCTGCGGACTCGGTTCGCCTTATTTCTCAACCGACACGGCGGCAGTGCTTCGTGCAGCGGAGATAAATGCAGACGTTGTACTTCTTGCAAAGAATATTGACGGTGTTTATACTGCAGATCCCCGCAAGGATGCAACTGCTACAAAGATTGATGAAATTACATATCAGGAGATTCTTTCGCGCGGACTTGCCGCAATGGACTCCACTGCAACGTCTTTCTGTATGGACAACCACATTCCGATACTTGTATTCGGTCTTGACGATCCTGATAACATCTATCGCGCTGTTATGGGTGAAGAGATCGGCACTATAGTTAAATAAATCTGAAAGGAAACACTAAAATGAGTTTTGATACTAAAGAATTTGAAGCAAGAATGAATAAGACACTTGATTCCCTCAAGTCCAACCTTAATACAGTACGTGCCGGCAAGGCTAACCCTGAGGTTCTCAGCCGTGTTTCCGTAGACTACTACGGCACTCCCACTCCCGTTTCTCAGATGGCGGCAATTCAGGTACCCGATCCCCGTACTCTTGTTGTTGCTCCCTGGGATGCAACTACGTTAAAGAATATTGAAAAGGCAATTCTTGCATCCGACATCGGCATTACTCCTCAGTCTGACGGTAAGGTTATCCGTCTTGCATTCCCCCAGCCTACCGAGGAGCGCAGAAAAGAACTTACCAAGCAGGCTGCCAAGATGTGCGAGGAAGCAAAGGTTGCTATCCGTAACATCCGCCGCGATGCAAACGAGAAGGTAAAGGAACTGAAAAAGAACGGCGAGCTTACCGAGGATGACGTTAAGGCAAGTGATAAGCTTGTTCAGGATATGACTGACAAGTTCATCAAGCTTGTTGACGGTATCGGCGCAGAAAAGAATAAGGAAATTATGGCAATATAATCTGTGAGCCGGAGCAATACTCCGGCTCAACTTTTGTATTACGAAAGGTAATATTTATGCTTTTTAAGAAAAAGAAAGCGGCAGAAATAAAGGTTGACGATAGATTACGTCATATTGCATTTATAATGGATGGCAACGGCAGATGGGCGAAGAAGCGCTCAATGCCGCGCGAGTACGGACACGTAAACGGTGCAAGAACCTTTAAAAGCATAATTCGCTATTGCGGAGATATCGGTGTAAAGGTTATAACCGTGTATGCGTTTTCTACAGAGAATTGGAAGCGCCCGAAGAATGAAGTTGATGCTATACTCAAGCTTCTTTCCGAGTATATTGAGGACGCTATCGAATCGTATGAGGAAAACAATATTCAGCTTCATTTTCTTGGAGATATGAGCATTTTCCCCGAAAACGTACGCGAGAGAATCAGGTATGCAGAGGAGGTTTCTTCCAAGAAGGAGCTTATCCTCAATATCGCTCTCAACTACGGAGCGCGCGCAGAAATTGCACACGCATGCGAAACGCTTGTTGCAAGCGGCAAGACGAAAATCACCGAGGACGACGTTGCCGGTGCGCTCTACACCTCTCATTGTGAAGACCCCGATCTTATCGTACGTACAGGCGGCGATCTCCGCCTTTCTAACTTCCTTTTGTGGCAGGCGGCTTATTCCGAGTTTTATTTTACCGACACACTCTGGCCTGACCTTGATTCAAAGGAAATTGACAAAATCGTAACCGAGTTCTATACAAGAAAACGCCGCTACGGCGGAATTTAGACTTTTGGAGAAAATAATGCTAACAAGAATCCTTACAGGAATATGCCTTGCGCTGATAGCAATACCCGTAGGTATCTTTTCGCATACCTTTGTACTTGTTGCTGTTGTTGCACTTCTCAGCGCTGTCGGAGTATTTGAGATGCTTCGCTGCCTTGGGCTGCACAAGAATTATCATCTTGCAGTTCCATCGTATATTATTGCAGTTGTCGCACCCGCGCTTACCAGATTTCTCAACGCTTTTTCGGAAAACGGACTTATGCTTTTTGCATTTTTCTATCTGTATGCGGTTTACGTGCTCGCGTGCGCAATGTTTTCGCGCGGCAAAATTCTTTTTGCTGATGCGGCAAAGGCGGTTGTTTCTACAGCGTATATTGTGTGCGGATTTTCCTGCGTAGTTGCAACACGCGACCTGCCTAACGGAATGTTCCTTCTCATAATGGTTATCGTTGTTGCTTTCGCAACCGATATTTTTGCATATTTTTCGGGTATGCTCTTTGGCAAGCACAAGCTTATCCCTGCAGTAAGCCCCAAAAAGACTGTAGAGGGTGCTATCGGCGGTACGCTTATTTCCGCGGCTGCATTTGTGGGCTGCGCAATGCTTTATGCAAATATTTACGAAGTCGGCAGACCTCACGTAATTTCTCTTTTTGTTTGCGGAATAGCACTTTCGTTTGTTTCACAGGTCGGTGACCTTGTGGCATCTTTTATAAAGAGGGAACGTGACGTCAAGGACTACGGCAGTCTTTTTCCCGGACACGGCGGTGTACTTGACCGCTTTGACAGTGTTATAGCGGTTGCACCCGTGCTTTATCTGCTACTTTCGGATTCAACATTCTTTACTATTTTTAAGTGATATGAACGATATTTTAGTACTTGGCTCGACAGGTTCTGTCGGCACACAGGCGCTCGACGTTGCAAGAGCGCATAATATCAGGGTTGATGCTCTCACAGGCGGCAGAAACGTGGCTCTTATCGAAGAGCAGGTGCGTGAGTTTAAGCCTCGCCTTTGCGCAATGGCTGATGAAGAGGCGGCAAAAGACCTTGCTGCGCGCATTGCAGATACCGATACGAAGGTGCTTTCCGGCACTGAGGGAATAATAGAAGTAATTGAGAAAACCGCGGCAAAAACCGCGGTCAACTCCATTTTGGGACTTGCGGGACTTGCGCCCACGCTCGCTGCGGCAAAGCGCGGTATGCGAATAGCCATTGCCAACAAGGAAACGCTTGTGGCGGCAGGTGAAATAGTGAAAACGGCGGTTCGTGAAAACGGCGGAGAACTTATTCCTGTTGACAGTGAGCACAGTGCTATTTTTCAGTGTCTGCACTGCGGACAAAAGCGAGAGGTTAAGCGCCTGCTTCTCACGGCTTCCGGCGGACCTTTTTACGGATATACCTCAGAACAACTGAGAAAGGTTACACGAGCCGATGCGCTGAAGCACCCTACGTGGTCAATGGGTGCGAAAATCACTATCGACAGTGCAACTCTTATGAATAAGGGACTTGAGGTTATCGAGGCGGTTCGTCTTTTTGACGTTGCACCGTCTCAGGTACAGGTTGTCGTTCACCGCGAAAGTATAATTCACAGCGCGGTGGAATATATTGATAACGCTGTCATTGCCGAACTCAGCCACCCCGATATGCGTGAATGTGTTCAGTTTGCACTGACTTATCCTGAGCGTACGGCGGCGGTTATCGAGCCGCTTGATCTTTTTAAGGTCGGAACTCTTACCTTTAAGGAGCCTGACAGAAAAACCTTCAAGCTGCTTGACCTTGCATATAACTCCGTGGAGCAGGGCGGGCTTCTTCCTGCAGTTTTGAGCAGCGCAAACGAGGAGGCGGTCGCGCTTTTCCTTAAAGAAAAAATCGAATTCTGGCAGATTGCCGAAGTTGTTGAAGAAGCGCTTAACTCCTTTGATAACAGGCAAGAATTTAATATAGAAGATGTGTTTGATGCCGACCGAGAGGTTCGGGGACGCATCAGACTCAGTTTTAACGAAAGGATATAACCTTTGACCACTTTTCTTTATGTATTGCTCGCCGTTTTAGCGTTTGGCGTGATGATACTCATTCACGAGGCGGGCCACTTTTTTGCTGCACGTGCCTGCGGTGTCAGAATATACGAGTTTGCACTCGGTATGGGACCGCGTATTTTCGGATGGCACGGTAAGGACGGTACCGATTATAATCTCAGGCTTTTCCCGATAGGCGGTTTTGTGTCTATGAAGGGCGAGGACGAGGATGCCGACGGGGAAGATTCCTTTTCTCAAAAAAGCGCACTAAAGCGCTTTTTGATTGTTGCCGCGGGCGCAATTATGAATATAATTCTCGGAATTATCGTTACTTTTGTGCTTGTACTCACAAGCACACTCGGCTCAACCGTTGTGGCTGAATTTGACAAAAATGCGGTCAGCAGCGAGTGGCTCTTTGCAGGTGATAAGATACTTTCCGTTGACGGTTCTTCCGTTCACACCGCGACAGAACTCAGCTATGAAATTATGCACGATGCATACGAGCCTGTAGAAGTTGTTGTTCTGCGCGGCGGAGAAAAAATAGTGATTGAGGACGTTGTGTTTCCGACAAAATCGGCATCGGGTATGCTTTTTGGCTCGCCTGATTTCAGGGTTTATGCAGAGGAAAAAACGGTTATAAGCGTTGCAAAGCATACTTTTTTCAG
>JAFYPS010000218.1 GCA_017547395.1 Clostridia bacterium | reverse complement strand
CCCACGGGACCCATTTATGGGTAGTAAGTAACAATTGCATGGCTGGCAGGCCAACACTAAAACGCACTTGTGCGTCGCCAGTATCCCTAGGGCTATGCCCGAAAAGGAAATACCCCCCGTTAAACGGGGGGATTTTTATTTATTTTTTTCTAAAACTTGCCGAATTCTCCCGTTTTTGATCAATACAATTATACATAGGGATTTGCTTTGACAAATCTTAAAAAATATTATACTATTAAATGAGAAACGAATGAAAAAAGAAGTGGTACCGGAATAAAAAATAGCGCAAACAAAGAAACAGTTGATTTTAAAAAGATCATTGGTAAGTATGTAGATCCTCAAACGGGGAAAGCATATGATACCACTATGGGAACTATACATTATTCAAAAGACGGTGCTCACATTGTGCCGGCGAGACCAAACAAATAATCTGGAGGGACTATGTTAAATAAAACAGAAGAAAGAATAATAGGCACATTTTTAAGCAATTTAGATGATTTTGAACGTGAAACAATGACTTTGGTATGGAATGATGAAAGTAAAGTCGTAGCATTATTCGACACCTGTTTTGAAGACGATAATGAATATGATATGGGTGATGAACTGTATGAAGAATTTATATCATTTGCATTTACTGCATTGACTTCAGATGGAGAACCGCCTATATATATCACGGAAGATAGCGGGTTTATAATAAACTACCGTAATTTTCCTGACAAAATTATTGCAAATGGAAAGAAGATAAACTAAATATGATATACATAACAGGAGATACGCATATACCTACTGATATTGGAAAACTCAGTTCAAAAAGATTTCCGGAGCAAAAGAACCTTACCAAGAATGACTATGTCATAATATGTGGTGATTTTGGCGGAGTTTGGGATGAGAGTAACGAAGAAAAGTATTGGATAAAGTGGCTTAATAAAAAAAGTTTTACCACGATATTTATTGACGGCAACCACGAGAATTTTGATTTGCTTAAATCGTTTCCTACAATTGATTTTTATGGTGCTGCGGCACATAAAATCAGCGATTCGATTTTTCATATAAAGAGAGGAGAAGTTTTTGAAATAGAAGGCATTCGATTTTTCGCTTTTGGAGGTGCTTCTTCTCATGACAAAGAATATCGCACCGAAGGCAAAAATTGGTGGAAAGAAGAACTGCCTTCAAATGAAGAAATTCAAAATGCAATTCGCAAATTGAACGGAGTAAATTACTCTGTCGATTACATAATTACTCATTGTGCCGCAAACAGTATTCAGCGTGAGATTGCAACCTATGAGGAAAATATTTTGACCGACTTTTTTGAAGAACTTATAAGTAAAACAAAATATAAAAAATGGTTTTTTGGACACTATCATGAAGACCGAGTAATAGATGATAGACATGTCGCTGTTTTTGATAAGGTTATCAAACTCGAATGATTGCCTTTTAACAATTACCCACAATTTAACGATAGCCATCGTACATACTGGCATCGTGCACACAAACAACAACAAAACAAGCGTTGCAGGAGAGGGAGATTTCTCTCAAATGCAACGCTTATTTTTATGAGTGCTTATGGTACAAAACTTTTACTGTATAAAATAACGATACCGCTATTAACACGATTGTATCAATAGCGGTATCAAATATGGGATAAACTACGATATTTGATACAATGCGACGCTGCGAGAAGTATGATTTTTTTCGTAATTCCGACGGCTTTTGCGATTTCGCCGATGGAAAGAAGTTTTTTGTCAATAATGCACCTTTATAGAAAATGTTTGCAAAAGCATTGCATCGTACACCAATGTCGATGTATAATTATTACAGTATAACTGTTTTTCAATATACGGAGGTAAAAAATGAAAAACCTTATCGGAATTCTTTTACTCGCAAGTATGCTGATTTGCATATTGACGGCTAACGTATTTGCGGCGGCAACAGATATTTCGGTTGCGTCGGCTGCTTACTACGCAAGCGGCGACTTAAAAAGCACAGACGTCCGCTTCGGCTGGGACACTGCTTCAGCGTCAAGCAGACTCACCGTTATGACTGAGCGTCTACGCTCGGCAGGTGAGGCAGGAACGAGCGCCTACTATGGCGATTTTACCGACTGCGGTTACTACGGCACAAGCTTTAGATCCTGGGAGGAAGTTGTTGCCCAAAAAAATAAATTCGGTATTCTCTATTATACCGATGAAAAATATATTCAAGCAGATAAGACCAACTCAATCTCCCTTTGTTTTGACGATGGCGACATCCCGATGGATGTTGACAGAACTTACTACGTATATCTTTGGACATATTGGGGCGGACATTATTATCCCGACAATCTCTTTATGGTGCTTCAGGTAAAGGGCGGACAGCTTCAGTATGCTTCCGCCAACGACCGCAACAGTTACGGTAAATTTACCGTCTTAAAGGAAGGTAATTTGACAAACACGGGAGCTCCTACCACTCCTACCACGCCCGTTACTCCTACCACGCCCGTTACTCCTACTACGCCCGCTACTCCTACTACGCCGACAAATCCCGGCTCTTCATCAAATACCGGCACTTCGTCTACCCCGGGTGCTTTGCCCAGCACTAACGTTTTGCCGGACGGCACTATAGTGGTAACCGACCTTTCGTCCATACCCGGAGCGCCTACAATCCCCGCAGATACGGCACCCGGCACTACCGTGGTATTTACGGTGGGATCAAAGACCTACAGCTATACGGTAATGCCCGATACTTCGGGCATACCGTCCATTCCCGAGCAGAATAATAAATACGTTATTAACAGCCCGATGGCAACGTATAACAATCTTTCCATTAACGATTTTGAGTGGGAAGTAATAAGACTTTGCAATATCGAAAGAGCAAAAGAAGGTCTTAATGCGCTTTCAACAAACGGTACCCTCCAGGTTTGTTGCGACACAAGAGAAAAGGAGCTTGAAACCACCTACTCTCACACAAGACCCAACGGCACAAAGTTTTCCACCGTATTCCCGTCTGACTACGTTAAAGTCATCTGCGGAGAAAATATAGCGGAGGGACAATTAACTCCCGCACAGGTTGTGCAAGAATGGATGGAAAGCCCCGGACATCGCGCCAACATTATGAATCCCAATTACGGCTATATGGGCGTTGGCTATAACGAAAAAACAAGAAGCTGGGTTCAGATTTTCGCAGACGCAAAGCCTATAGTTGCCGTACGCACAGACGCTACCCAAAGAAGCCTTCCTCAAAGCGAACTTTCAAAGAGTTTCATTATGCTTGAGGCATCAAACGGCTACGTTTCGTTTATGCCTGCAGATTTCGAGTCGATGAAGCAGGAGGGCGGCAAATATATTCCAAGAGTTGATTGCTCGTCTGTGCCCGTCTTTGAAAAACTTGCAGAGGCAACTAAACCCGTAGAGGAAGAAAAGCCCGAAATCGTAAGACCCGACGTGCCTGTCTACACGCCCAAGGAAGGTGGACTTTTCGACCGATTTATCCCCATTGAACAGGTTTATGCGGCATTGAACCGCGGCACTCAGTCCGAGGTTAAAAAGGGTGAATTCCTCATGCTCGACCTTGGCACGAGATTTGGCGAGGAAACCCGGTATGATCCCGACCACGTAAAGAGAATTGACTATCTCGGTCATTTCTTGAAGTTCAATTATCTCGGTACTTACGGCACTATAGACCCCCAAATTGCAATATATCAGCTCAACATCATAAACAAAACAGAGTACGAAAAACTTATGCGCGGCGAGGAATCCGGCTTTGCAAAGAAGGCAAACCTCACCAAGGATACGGTTGTCGTTTCCATTGATATTTACGATGCAAACAAGAATTTCGTGCGTACCCTCTCCCCCGCCTGCGTAATTTATGCAACTCACGAGGACGGTACGTTCCTCACCTATTCGGGTTATCGAAACAGAGGAGCAATGAACTTCTTCTCGCGAAGCGATATTATATATCCCAAGGATGAAGACACGGTAGTGGAATTCCGCGGTATGAGCTTTGTAATTGAAGACTATATGCTTACCGATCCTGCGGCGGTTGATAATCTTCTTGACGAAGACTACGTAGAGGAAAAGTACGAATTTATTTGCTATCCCGAGCTTACGGGCGAAAAACGTTACAATACAAACCACATCTTATCGGAGGAAGAATTTGTTTCTGCCGATATGACCTACTATCAGGTAACCACCGAATTCCAGAAAATTGACCCCGTTGTAAAGCATGAAATCAAGGACGTTGTTTCCTATTCCTACTACGTTCATTACCTCGGAACCGGATATACTCAAAGACATATCGTTACCGCCGACGGCACTCTTTACGGCATTTCCAACTTCTATGAAAAGAAGATTATTGCCTCAAACGTAAAGAAAGCAACGGCGAACTACTATCTCACCAACGACGGCGAACTCGTTGAGGTTAAAAGCGGAAAGGTTGCCGCAACGGGTTGTCTTGATATGGCGGAGTCCACCAACGGTCAGATTATTGGCTTTATCAAAAACGACGGATGCTACTATTACGGCTACACCTATATTGAGGGCGGAAGCGGCTATGCAAGAGGCTTTTCAAAGGGTATTGACAATCCAAAGGCAGTAGTTCCAAACGGTGTTATTGACAAAAACAACACCCTCTACCGTTTCAACCACAAAGTAACGGCAAGCGAAGTTGACATGAACGCCTTTGCAAGCGGTAAGATTGAGCAGGAATGGAGCGTTGAACTCAGCATTGTAAAGGTTTGCGACAACGTTGTACGCGTATTCCCCTACCAAAGACTTATCAAGGTGCTTTCATATGATGAGCAATACGGCAACGATAGCATATACGGCTTTGTACAAACCAAGAACGGCGACCTTTACGGTTTCGGCTATATGTACCACCAGCAACTCGGTACTTATGGCAAAATTGAAAGAATCTTCCCCGGAAATATTGTAATTTCAGATGGACAAGAGGGCGAGTTCGTATGTGTAAAGGTAGAAAACGAGCCTACGCCTTACGCTATTGTGTGCAGATTCTGTGACAATAACACATACAGATGGGGCAAGATGAAGTACCTTAACGAGAGAAACGAACTGGTAGAGTGCCCTCCTTACGTTTGCGAAACCCTTGGCGGTTACTATGCAACAGACAGAAAAGTATTCGGTGTTACTGCAACGCCTGTAACGTCGGGTGCCCAAAACACTATGATTTTGTGTGAGTACAATGTTTCCAAAGACCTTCCCCAGATGAACAGAGGTCTTGCCACCTACTGTACCTTCGGTCTTGACGGCAAGGATAACATTCACCTTCTCCCCTCCGTTTCCAACTGGTATAACGACCTTAGTTCGATTACACTTATCGAGCGTACCGACGGCTCTATGTGGATAGCAAAGCAGATGGGTCTTTCTCCCAACGCAAATCTTATAGCAAAGATTGGCGGATATCTCACATCCAACGTATTTATGGTTTCGGGTCCCACAACAACCAGAAGAAACTATAATTCCTACGGCGTAGATGAGATTAAATTCCCCGCAAACACACAGGCTGCAAAGCTTCAGTTTGCCGACGTTGCACCGAGTGCGTGGTATGCGTCTTCGGTTCAATGGGCGATTGACAGAAAGATTACCGCGGGCACGTCTGCAACTACCTTCTCGCCCGATGATACCTGTACAAAGGCGCAGATAATTACGTTTATCTACCGTGCGGTTGGCTCGCCTGCAGTTTCGGGCGCAAATCCGTTTACCGATGTAAATACTACCGATTACTACTATAATTCGTCGCTCTGGGCGTATAATATGGGTATGGTGGACGGAACCGTATTTAATCCCCACTCACCTTGCCGCAGAAGTGATACCGTTATGTATCTGTGGAAGAATGCGGGAAAACCTGCGGCATCATACGGCGGAGAGTTCTCCGACGTAAATACAAGCGCCGCTTATTCTTCAGCAGTTGCATGGGCTGTGAAAAACAATATTACGTCGGGTACGGGAGACGGTATGTTCTCACCCGATATGACCTGTACGCGCGCACAGATTGTAACCTTCCTAAACAGAGCGCTAAAGTAGCGGCGTGTAAAAGTAAAGAGAAAAGCCTGTAACCATAGCGGTTGCAGGCTTTTTTGAATAAACTGCGATAATTGATACAATGCAACGCTTGCGAGGGGAGTGTTGCGTAGAAAAAGCATCCTGCAAAGCGGGTCTGGATGTATATATCCTTCACATTCAAACAGGATGCTTGCCGATACATAAAGACAACGGCACAATCTTTATGAACGAGGCCTAAAGGGATACCGAAAAGCTTTTATGCACCTATATAAAGGCGGCATCTCTTGTCAAAATCGCAAGCGCTCTGCCAATATAGTTTGGGTTACCCCTTGGCATGAACATCTGAGCACGACAGGGCCAGCCAAGGGGGCAAATTCGCCTCACTTTTGCATATGCCAAAGTGTAACGTCCGAAATCGTGGGTCGAATTTGCTTATATAAAGGTACTCGGCAAGAGGTTTGTTGCAAAAGCAACCTCTCTCAATCGGCAGAGCACCGTTATATCTGTTTTGTTCTTTAGTAATTATAGTATAACACATTATCTGTCCAATAAACAGGACAAGGCGTAAAATTTTTAAAGTTTTCACGCGAATGCCTAGGCTCATCCCCAGAACGTTTTGCCCTGCGTCCCGTTCGGGACTTGAGGAACGCGTTGTTCAAATGCACATCAATGCATAAAAACAAAGCACGGCTTTTGCCGTGCTTTGTTTTTTGGTCGGGGTGACGGGATTCGAACACGCGACTTCTACGTCCCGAACGTAGCGCTCTACCAAACTGAGCCACACCCCGAAAAGGTGATAATAAATTGTAACAAGCGCACACATTTTAACGAACGTTCGGGATTACGCCCAAACGTATGCGCTCATAGTCTCGCGGAGCGAGCCATAACAAACTGAGCCACACCCCGGTAGAAAACTATTAAATTGTAATTGGGAGAGCCATAGTAGCCCCGTTCGGTAACGCCGAACGTATGCGCTCATAGTCTCGCAAGCGAGCCATTCAAACTGAGCCACACCCCGAAAAGGTGGTATTACAAGTGGAAATGTCGGGAAAATCTCATTTACCACCACAATATTATATCAAAGGGACTTTTATTTGTCAACCTTTTTTTGGCGACAAAGTTACTCAAAAACTGCAACTTTTTTAATATAACTATTTACAAGTGATATATTGTGTGTTAAAATAT
>JAFYPS010000217.1 GCA_017547395.1 Clostridia bacterium | reverse complement strand
GGAGGGGGGCTGTTTTTTGGAAACGCTTTTCTTATTCCAATATTGTATCTAAGCGGGTCGGATATCTTGGGAACCGAACGTGTATAAGCCGCCACAGTCTTAAGTCCCATTTCACGCATACGAGGAATGCCTCCGATATGGTCGGCGTGTGTGTGCGTAACAAACAGGCACTCAATATCCGAAAGAGCAAGCGAAAGTTCGCTCAATGCAGGCAATACGTATTCATCAACCTCGCCCGCATTGCCGCTTGCATCTACAAGATAATTCTTTTCGCCCGTCAAAAGTACCACGGCGGTAGTGGTTCCGCCGTGCGGTACTCGTAACAGGTAGACATTATCTTTTATTTTGTCAAAAGACATTAGTTGTTCTTGCAAGCCTTAACCTTAGCAACAACTGCCTCGGTATGCTTTTTGATTTCCTCGTAGTCGCAGGTGCCCTTGGTGGGGTGAGTAAGTCCGGTACCGAGTGCTACTGCATAAGCACCGTCTGCAAACCACTTGTCAATGTTATCAAGCGAAACACCGCCAACGGGAATAACTCTTGCCTGAGGAAGCGGACCCATAACAGCCTTGATAAAGCCGATGCCAACTGCACTTGCAGGGAAAAGCTTAACAACGTCGCAACCGTAGTCCATAGCAGTTACGATTTCGGTAAAGGTCTGTACGCCGGGCATATAAGCCACACTGTAACGGTTGCAAAGCTTTGCAACCTCGGGACGGAAGTTGGGAGCGATGATGAACGTAGCACCGGCAAGAATGCAAGCTCTTGCGGTTTCGGTATCAAGAACGGTACCTGCACCTACATATGCATCAAGATTCTTCTCCTTGATTTCCTTGGCGATGGTTTCGATAATATTGAGAGCGCCGGGAGTGCTCATAGAAACCTCAAGAATGGTAACGCCACCGTCCATAATTGCGCGTGTACGAACCATTGCATCCTCTTCGGACTTGTCACGAACGATACCTACAAGACCGTTCGCATGCATATTAGCTAAAACTTTATGTCTGAGAATATCCATTATGATTACCTCTCTTTTTATCTCTGGATACGACCGTTGCCGCTGCCTGCAATAAGGTTAAGAACGTCTTCCTTGGTGAATCTTACGTAGTCGCCGTAAACGGTGTGCTTGAGAGCGCTGCCGCCGATAGCATACTCGATAACCTTCTGATAGTCGCCGTCAAAATTGCGGAGACCGTAAATAAGAGAACCGCCAAAGCTGTCGCCGCCGCCGATACGGTCAACGATGTTGGTGATAGAGTACTTACGGCTCTGATAGAAGCCGCCGTCACGGATTGCAAGAACACCGGACCAGTTGTTGTGGTCGGCAGAGATGCTCTCACGAAGAGATACTGCAAGGCCCTTAACGTTAGGATAGGTATCCATAATAAGCTTAGCGAGTTCCTTGTACATATCAACGTCGAGTTTACCGGAGTCAACGCCGGTTTCCATCTCGATACCGAGGCACTTCTGGCAGTCTTCCTCGTTTGCAATCATATAGTCGATATACTTAGCGATTTCGGGCATAACCTCGATAGGCTGCTTGCCCCACTTCCAGAGCTTCTTGCGGTAGTTAAGGTCGCAAGAAACGGTGATGCCCTTCTCTTTACACTTCTTGAGAGCTTCAATAGTAGCCTCGCAAAGAGATTCGGAAAGAGCGGGAGTGATACCGGTTACGTGGAACCAGTCAGCATCAGCAAGAATAGTATCCCAGTCAAAATCACCGGGTTTAACTGCTGCAATAGCAGTGTTGTCACGGTCGTAAATAACCTTGGAAGGACGCATATTGGAACCGGTCTCTGTGAAGTAAAGACCAAGGCGCTTGTCAGTGAGTTTGATAGCGTCGGTTTCAACGCCAAAGCGACGGAGTTCGCCGATTGCAGCGCGACCGAGATCGTTGTTGGGAAGCGCGGTTACATACTTTGCCTTATCGCCATAGGAGCTAACAGCTACTGCAACGTTGGCTTCTGCACCGCCAAAGGTACATACCATATTGGGGGTCTGAAGAATCATTTCTCTGCCGGGAGGAGTGATTCTAAGCATAAGTTCGCCAAAAGTAACAACCTTTTTCATTTTCAGTTTACCTCTTTCTTTTTCGCACACTTCGGTGCATAATCTTACAGATTAATTATAATAAAAAATACACGTCAAGTCAAGCGCGGAGCCCCTTATTTTATCACAAAATAGCAAGTTTTGACCGTCGGTTTTTTTGAAGAGTTTGCGTTTTTTTTAACAATGTATAAAATGTTGTGGAAATGTTGAAAAATATATGCTATACTGTATTTAACAATCAGTGAAAGGACGGTACACCCATGTCAATACCTACCCCTCATATCAATGCCAAAGCAGGCGATTTCGCCAAGACCGTGCTTATGCCCGGTGACCCGCTTCGCGCTAAATTCATCGCAGAAAACTTTCTTACCGATGCCGTGCTTGTAAACAACGTTCGCGGCGTTCAGGGATATACCGGCTACTACAACGGAAAAAGAGTTTCCGTTATGGCAAGCGGTATGGGTATGCCCTCTATCGGTATATACTCCTACGAGCTTTTTAACTTCTACGACGTTGACAATATCATCAGAGTCGGCAGTGCAGGTGCTATTTCCGAAGATCTGAAGCTCCGCGATATCGTTATCGCAATGAGTGCAAGCTATAACAGCGTTTTTGCAGGACAGTATAACCTCCCCGGCACATATGCACCTACCGCAAGTTACGAACTCGTGAGAAAAGCAGTTGACGAAGCAGAAAAGCTCGGACTTTCTTACAAAGTCGGCAACATCCTTTCCAACGATCTGTTCTATGACGACGGTATGCGCACTCTTGAATGGCAGAAGATGGGTGTTCTCGCAGTGGAAATGGAAAGCGCAGCTCTCTATATGAATGCAGCGCGCGCAAAGAAAAACGCTCTCTGCATCTGCACAATTTCCGACTGCATTTATAATAGCGATTCCTGTACCGCAGAGGAAAGACAGAACACCTTCACTCAAATGATGAAGCTCGCGCTTGAGATAGCATAATGTCAGGTTACGGTAATCAAAAACTCAAGCTCCTCTATCTGCTTGACATACTGAAAGATGAAACCGATGAAAGTCACGTCATTTCCATGACGGGAATAATTGAGCGTCTTGCAGCATATGGCATTTCTGCCGAGAGAAAAGCTCTGTATTCAGATATTCAGGCTCTGACCGATTACGGTTTTGCTATTGAAAAATCGGGGCACGGCTATTTTCTCGCAGAACGCGACTACGAACTTGCCGAACTCAAGACACTTGTCGACATTATTCAGTCATCAGGCTTTTTGACCGCGAAAAAATGCGGTGCAATAACGAAAAAACTGTATAAGCAGACAAGCCGCTTCGGCGCCGCAGAGCTTGACCGACAAATACACACTACCTCCTCCCGCACACCTAATGAAAAGATTTTCTACACAGTTGATGCAATTCACAGAGCTATACGCGACAACAAGAAAATCACTTTCTCCTATTTCAGATACAATAACAAAAAAGAACTTGTTGAAAAAGAGCCCGGTTACGTCTACTCCGTAAGTCCTTTTGCGCTTTTGTTTGATAACGAAAACTACTATCTTATCGGCTTTTTTGAGGAAACGGCAGAGGTTCGCCATTACAGAGTTGACCGTATGCAAAGTGTCAGCATATCAAACGAGCCGAGAAGCGAGGAGTCAAAGAAAAACGCCCCAAATATGAGTCTTTACGACAGCAAATCATTTGGTATGTTCGGCGGAAACGAAACCCTCGTTACCCTGCACTGTGATAGCAGTATGGCGGGTGCCATAATAGACCGTTTCGGAGAAGAACCTACGTTCTTGCTTCACGATGACGGCAGTTTTGACATCACGGTAAGAGTGTTCGTCAGTCCGCAGTTCTTTGGCTGGCTTGCAGGGCTTGGCACCAGTATCAGTATAAAAGCACCCGAAGCGACAAACGCACAGTATAAAGACTATTTAAGGGCAATTTTAGATGTTCGTCCCTACGTATAAATTATTTCTCAATATTATTCAGCGCTAACTAAAAAGTTAACCCCGGCAGATGTATAGTCTGTCGGGGTTAGTTTATTTATTCTTAAAAACTCGGGTTAAAACAAAAGCCTCAATTATTATCAGTATACCAAGAAACAAACCGTATACAATTCTTCCTTTTTCAATTTGTTCTTCCGTAGGAAAAGCTTCTAACGATCCGGAAATAAGCAAGAAAACATCTATAACAATAATGGTGGCAACAACAATTGAAACAATTATCAAAAATGCTTTTTTCATATATTCTGCTCCTTATTATTTCAGCTTTTGCGATATTAAACCAGCCAACAAAGTTACTAGAATATCAGTCACCGCAGGCGAATAAAACTGCCCAACTTCCTTATAAGAAGTTGGGCAATGCAAGTGCTTTTTGTTTGTGAAATTACTCTGCGTCAGCGGGTGCTGCTTCTTCGGTAGCAACCTCTTCGCTAACTTCTTCAACGGGAGCCTCAGCCTCTTCAAGAAGAGCGCGGATGGAAAGGCTAACCTTTTCCTTCTCCTCGTCGATGTCGATGATCTTAACTTCAACTTCCTGACCGATTTCAAGAACGTCAGAGGGCTGAGCGATCTTGGTCTTGGAAATCTGGGAAATGTGGATAAGACCGTCAGTGCCGGGAACGATTTCAGCAAATGCGCCGAAGGGAGTGAAGCTAACAATCTTAACTGTAGCAACATCGCCTACTGCATACTTGTTCTTGAATACGAACCAAGAGTTCATATCATCGGTCTTGTAGCCGAGAGAAATCTTGCCGGTTTCCTTGTCGAAGGACTTAACCCAAACGTCGATAACGTCGCCAACCTTAACAACCTGAGAAGGATGCTTGATGTGCTTCCAGGAAAGTTCAGAGTTGTGAACCATACCGTCAACACCGCCGAGGTCAACAAACGCACCGTATGTAGCAAGGTTCTTAACAGTACCCTGATAGTGCTTGCCCTCTTCAATTTCTGCCCAGAATGCATCCTCAATTGCCTTGCGCTCCTCGCGGAGTACGGCACGGATAGAAGCATATGCTCTGTGACGCTGATCGTTGATATCAACGATCTTTACACGCTGAGTGGTGCCAACAAGAGTGGTAAGGTCGCCGCCCTTGGGTACACCGGTGAGAGATGCGGGGATAAATACGCGAACACCGTTAAGATTGATGATAACGCCACCCTTAACTGCTTCAACGATCTCGCCCTCGAGAATGCTGTCATTCTCCTTAGCCTCGACAACGTACTTCCAGTTCTTGTCAGAGTCTACGCGCTTCTTGGAAACCTTAGCGATACCGTCGATATCGCTGTTGCTGATTACAAAAACCTCTACCTCGTCGCCAACTTTGAACATAGCGTTCAAATCTGCGCCGGGCTTGTCGGTGATCTGCTCATAAGGCAATACGCCTGTAGCTTTTGCACCAAGGTCAAGACGGACTTCATTATTAGAAATCGACATAACCGTACCGACTACGATATCTCCTGTATTTAAAGTTTTGAGTGAAGCTTCAAGAAGTTCTTCAAAGTTTTCAAATTCTGCCATGGTTTTATATACCTCCTCTATAATACCGCTCGGAGTGGAAGCTCCGGCAGTAATACCGATACTTAAGCAGCCACGGAACATATCTTTGTCTATCTCCTGAGAGCTCTCGACAAGAGCGCTCTTTTTACAGTGGGCAGAAGCAATCTCAAACAACTTGTGAGTGTTAGAGCTCTCCTTACCGCCGATGACAATCATACCGTCACTGCGCATCGCAAGGCTCT
>JAFYPS010000216.1 GCA_017547395.1 Clostridia bacterium | reverse complement strand
GATACGGATATTTCGTTTACTCTGGGTAGTGGGTGCATTATGCACAGGTCGCTCTTTGCGTTTTTCAGCTTTTCTTCGTTAAGTATATAAGTGTCCTTAAGTCTTACATAGTCTGCCTCGTTAAAGAAGCGCTCACGCTGAACTCTTGTCATATAAAGTATATCCAGCTCGCCTATGGCGTCTTCAAGGCTTGTAACCTCGGTGTAGGGTATATTATTCGGAAGAAGAACCTCGTTTATAACGTATTCGGGAACACGTAGCTCCTCGGGGGATATAAGCACGAAGCGAACTCCCTTATATCTTGACATTGCGGAGATAAGCGAATGTACGGTTCTTCCGAATTTAAGGTCGCCGCAAAGACCTACCGTGAGATTTTCAAAGTTTCCCTTTTCTCTATGAATTGTGAGAAGGTCGGTAAGGGTCTGTGTGGGGTGATTATGCCCGCCGTCACCTGCGTTTATTACCGGAATACTCGCATTCATTGCAGCAACAAGGGGTGCACCCTCTTTGGGGTGACGCATTGCGATAATATCCGCATAACAGCTTACTGTTTTAGCAGTGTCAGAAACACTTTCTCCCTTTGCGGCAGAGCTGGACTGGGATTCGGAAAAGCCCAAGACGCTTCCGCCAAGCTCGTACATTGCCGCTTCAAAGCTGAGTCTTGTTCTTGTTGACGGCTCAAAGAACAGGGTTGCAAGCTTCTTTCCACGGCACGCCTCACAGTATTTTGCAGGGTTTGCGATTATGTCCTCTGAGGTGGCAATAAGCTCTTCGATTTCTTCTACCGTCAGTTCTTTTATATCTATAAGACTTCTCATCTTTAGTTCCTTTCTCCTATTTAGGTTTTGAAAAGCAGAATTTTTTCTCACAAAACGAAATCCTGCATTTTTAAAGATGTCTTACGCCTTTGCACCGTTTATTGCAAGATAATTCTTTATTCTTGTTACGTTTTCAAGGTTCTCGGGGTTTTCTTCAAGGTATTCGATAATATCGTATACGTCAACAATGGAGTATACGGGGAATCCGAACTGCTCCTCTATTTCCTGCATAGCACCCTTTTCGCCCTGACCCTTTTCCTTGCGGTCAACCATAATGAAGGTAGCTGCAACCTTTACGCCATCAAGGTGGGAAAGTATTTCCATGCTTTCACGGATTGCCGTGCCTGCAGTGATAACGTCCTCAATAATTACAATTTCCTCGCCACTCTGCGGAACGTATCCGACAAAAACACCGCCTTCGCCGTGGTCCTTTACTTCCTTTCTGTTAAAGAAGAAGGGAACGTTAAGGTCGTTCTTCGAAAGTGCCACTGCCGCAGATACTGCAAGTGAAATGCCCTTATATGCAGGGCCGTAAAGAACTACCTTCTTTGCGCCCAGCTTTTCAAAGTAAGCCTTTGCATAGAATTCACCAAGCTTTGCAATATCATCACCGGTCTTAATCATACCTGCATTTATGAAATAGGGAATCTTTCTTCCGCTTTTTGCTGTAAAATCGCCAAACTTAAGTACGCCGGCTGACTCTAAAAACTGTATAAACTCTCTCTTGTAGCTTTCCATCGTAAAACCTCCGAAATTTTATTTGTAAGTCTTGTTTTTTCTGTTTAGCCAACAAATTCAGCTACGCATCTGTCGTAGGCGGCAACCGGATCCTCCGCTGCAGTAATGGGTCTTCCGACAACTATATAGTCAGAGCCGATTTCCTTTGCCTGTGCGGGAGTCATAACTCTTGCCTGGTCGCCCTTGTCGCCGTCTGCGAAGCGCACGCCGGGGGTAACGGTAAGGAACTTTTCACCGCAAAGCTCATGTACCTTTCCTGCTTCAAGGGGTGAGCACACAACGCCGTCAAGTCCTGCATCTGCCGCATTCTTTGCGTAGTGCATTACTACCTTGTCAATAGGCTCACGAATGAGAAGGTCAGCTTCCATTCTTTCCTGGTTGGTAGAAGTAAGCTGTGTAACTGCGATAAGAAGCGGACGTGTTCCGTCTTCTCTTGTGAGTCCTTCGAGTGCCGCCTCCATCATAGCCTTTGTGCCGCCTGCGTGGAGATTGCATATATCAACGTCAAGGCATGAGAGAACTGCCATTGCCTTCTTTACTGTGTTGGGAATATCGTGGAGCTTTAGGTCAAGGAATATCTTGTGTCCACGCTTCTTTATTTCACGTACTATTTCAGGGCCTTCCGCATAGAAAAGCTCCATACCTATTTTTAGGAAAAGCTTACGCTCGCCAAATTTTTCAAGGAATTCAAGTACTTCAGCTTTGCCCGCAAAGTCGCAGGCGATAATTACGTCACGTCCCATCAGTGAGCACCTCCGATTATATCAGTTAAATTTGTAATTCCGTATTTTTCCATAACGGCAGGAAGATTGTTTATTATGTCACGGCAAGCAAAGGGGTCTATAAGGTTTGCCGCACCAACCTCTACCGCAGTCGCACCTGCCAGCATCATTTCTATTACATCCTCGGCACAGGATACGCCGCCCATTCCCACAAGCGGGATTTTTACTGCGTCGTAAACCTGGTACACCATACGAAGTGCCACAGGAAGTATTGCGCTGCCGGAGAAGCCGCCAAACTTGTTGGCGATAACCGGCTTTTTCTTTTTAAGGTCTATTCTCATTCCGAGAAGTGTGTTTATAAGACTTATGCCGTCTGCACCCTCAGCCTCGCACGCCTTTGCAATCTCTGCAATATTTGTAACGTTGGGAGAAAGCTTTATAATAAGCGGCTTTTTTGTAACCGCACGTACTGCCCTTGTAACACTTGCCGCCGCATCAGGATTTGTTCCGAATGCAATACCGCTGCCGTGTACGTTAGGACAGCTTATGTTCACTTCAAACCAGCCAATCTGGTCGCACTCGTCAAGTCTT
>JAFYPS010000215.1 GCA_017547395.1 Clostridia bacterium | reverse complement strand
CCTTACTTAAGTACGCGTTATTGTGATTCTCTATGTCACCGCCCACTATCTTATGGAGATGCGGCACAAGCTTATCGACAAGATTCAAACAAAGCGCACCTGCAAATATTCCGCCAACCGTTATGATAAGGCTGTATTTTCCGCCGTAATCGACAGACGGAATTATAAGCCCAAGCACCGCGGCAGAGAGCATTACTCCTGCCGCGAATGAGAGCACGATATCAGAAAATTTATGAGATATTTTTTTGAATATAAAGCCAATAATCGAACCGATAACAGTAGCACCGCCAACTCCAAGGGCAGTCAAAAGCACCAGCTTCATAAAAAAGTCACCTCTTTGCGTAAAAGATTACTACACGATAGGCTCAAAGTCAGCCGCGCCATGCTTACAAAGCGGACAGATATAATCGTCCGGAAGTGTATCTCCCTCGTAAATATATCCGCACACCTTGCAGACAAATCCTTTTTTGCCCTCTGTTTCGGGTTTTGGCTTGACGTGGTCGTAGTAATAGCTGTAGGTCATGGTTTCATCATCTGTGATAACTCTCGCCTCGGTCACCGAGCAGATGAACATACCGTGTGTGTCAAGGTCAATATACTGTTCAACCTTAAGCGACATAAACGAGTTGATATATCGCGGCAAGAACACAAGACCGTTATCCGAGCGAAGCGGCTCACAGTTTGCAAACTTATCGACATTGCGTCCGCTTACAAAACCAAATGCCTCAAACACCGCGAAGGGCGCATCGACCGTAAGGCAGTTGATATTCATTTTTCCCGTCTGCTTTATAACGTGGTGAGAGTAATTTTCCTTGTTTATGGTAACCGCGATACGGTTTGGAGTGTTAGTTACCTGCGTAACTGTGTTTACAATAAGACCGTTATCTTTCTTTCCGTCATTAGACGTTACCACATAAAGACCGTAACCGATATTGAAAAGTGCTGTCATATCATTTTTATTTGCAGTGGAATCCTGCTTTGCGAGATATTCCTTACAAAGGGTATCCGTGAGCATCTCAAGCTGCGCTGCGCTTTCCTCATTAAGCGAGGAAAGTATACGAACAACCGGCTCGGCAAATGTGAGATTTTTGCTCTTTTCAAGCATGGCTTGCATTGTCTTTGCCGCGAGCGGTGCCCAGCTTCCGTTCTCAATAAATGCTACGGTGCGGTTGGAGAAATTCCGCTCGGTAAGGTGATCTATAAACTCTCTCATAAACGGGAATATATCGGCGTTGTACGTGGTTGTGGCAAGGATGAGCTTGGAGTATCTGAATGCATCCGCTGTCGCCTGTGCCATATCGCATCTCGCCAGATCGTGCACTACAACCTGGGGACATCCCTTTTCACGAAGTTTCTCTGCAAGCTGCATTACCGCCCTCTTGGTGTTGCCGTATACAGATGTATATGCTATGACTATGCCGTCCGACTCGGGAGTGTAGCTTGACCACGTATTATAAAGATTTATATAGTGTCCGAGATTTTCACGAAGAATAGGTCCGTGAAGCGGGCAGATAACTTCAATGTCAAGTCCCGCCGCCTTTTTAAGAAGTGCCTGAACCTGTGTGCCATATTTGCCGACAATTCCGATGAAATAACGGCGTGCCTCATCATCCCACGGCTCATTTGTATCGACAGCTCCGAATTTGCCGAATCCGTCTGCAGAAAAGAGGACCTTATCCGTGGTATCATATGTCACGATAACCTCTGGCCAATGTACCATTGGTGCGCTGACAAATGCAAGCGTATGCTTACCGAGTGTGAGAGTGTCACCCTCACCGACTACGATACGGCTATCCGTAAAATCGGTTCCAAAGAAGTTTTTCATCATGCCAAACGCCTTTTGGGACGATACAAGCGTAGCATCGGGATAAGCCTTTACAAACTGCATTATGTTTGCGGAATGGTCCGGCTCCATGTGCTGAACTATAAGATAGTCCGGCTTTCTGTCACCAAGAACTCCGGCGATATTATCAAGCCACTCGTGCGAAAATCTTGCGTCAACGGTATCCATTACCGCAATTTTATCATCGACAATCACATAAGAATTGTAAGCCATACCGTTTGGCACAGCATACTGTCCCTCAAAAAGATCAATGTCCCTGTCATTTACACCAACATATTTTATATCATTTGTTACAAACATAACAACGCTCCTTTAATATTCCAGCCAAAATCGGTTTACTCTGTATTTAACAGACATATGGTGTCGGATCCGAAAACCCGACACCGTGTTATTACGCCTCAGAGAACTGATCTTTGCCGACTCCGCAAAGCGGGCACTCAAAATCATCGGGAAGATCCTCAAATTTTGTACCGGGAGCTATACCGTGTTCAGCATCTCCAAGTTCTTCGTCATATTCCCATCCGCATACGTCGCACACATATTTTTTCATTTTAGTTTATTCCTTTCAAAATTTGTAGTTGTTTTAAATTTTATTTTAAAGTACGAGTGACGGTGCCGAATAGACACGTCCCGCAAGCTCTTGGTTGAGCATATATAAACTCCTCGGATCAGAGCCGAACAGCTCCATCTTGGAGATCATATCGTTAGCATTGGTTTCTTCCTCGCCCTGTTCCTTTACAAACCAGTCAAGGAACTGCATCGTGCGAAAATCCTTGACTTCACTCGCTGCAGCGTAAATATTGTTTATAAGCGATGTAACATATATCTCATGGTTAAGTGCTGCCTTCAAGGCATCCATATCGCAATTTATCACTGCATCGGGTTTTGCGATAGCATCCAAGGTCACCTTCTCACTGTTGTTCTGAAGATACTGATAAAACAGCATTGCGTGATCTCTCTCTTCCTGCGCCTGGATCTTGTACCAGTTTGCAAATCCGTCAAGACCTCTGTCCTCAAAATAGTTTGATATGTCAAGGTAGAGATACGCGGAGTAAAACTCCTTGTTTATCTGCTGATTTAAGAGTGTATGTACTTTTTCGTTTAACATTGCTTTTCTCCTATATGTAAATTTTGTTTTGCTTTTGCCTTTGATGGTTATATTATACACCATTATTCCCAGCCATTCTGTGACTAAATCACCAAAACGGTGTTTTTTATTTTT